>CAYXST010000009.1:0-16309 GCA_964467815.1 uncultured Candidatus Saccharibacteria bacterium
GCCGCTAAATTAGTTGAAGCTCATCGCGGCCGAATTTGGGTAGAATCCGAGGGCAAAAACAAAGGGAGCACTTTCTGTTTTGAATTGCCGGTTAAAGAAAAGCACAAAACTTGACAGATAAATATAGATTGTGACACATGGCAAGAAAAAATGATAATTGGTTTGATAGTTCAGCGATGATTATTATCGCCAAGAAGACGAGATAAAAAAATTGCTTTTGTTAAAATGAGAATAATTTAATAGTCGCATATGTATCTATCAATTAAAATTTCCCGCGTTGATAAATTAACGCCTGAAAAGTCCAATATGTTATGGACGGATACAACAATTTCACAGGGCTAAAGAAATATGATACACTTTCCTTAGCCCTATTTTATTTATATGAACAAAATTATTCAAAAAATCACTAAAAATATAATCGGAAGATATGAAAAAGACAGAAATGTCTTGGGAATTATGCTGTTCGGGTCAGCAACAAGGAATAAATTTGATAAGTATTCCGATATCGATATTTATATTCTATTAAGGAAAAAAGACAAATTCTCGCGCAAGAATTTTGTGAGCAATAAAGTAAGAATTGACATCATTTCAGATACCATAAAAGAAGCCAGAAATTATCTCAAGGAAGATAGAAACAATGTAAGAAGAAATACTTCACATATGTTGGCGTATGGTAAAATTTTGTTTCAAAGAATGAACGACTTAGAAAAGATTCAGAGAACTGCTAAAAATAATCTAGAACTGAAAACTAAATGCAAAAATGGCGAAATTTTAATGCATAAATACTCGATAGATGATTTTTGGGGCGAAGTACAACGGGACATAAAAAATAAAGATTATCTATCTTTCGGCCTAGATAGCCAGTTATTAATAAATAACATCTTGGAATTATTCCTTAAAATAAATGGAGCGTTTTTTCGTCAGCCAAACGAAATGATGAAAACCCTGGAAAGACTAGATGTTAAATTCGCGAACCGTATGAGAAATTTTTATGAAGAAAGCGATATTAGAAAGAAAAAGGTGATTCTTAAGAAATTGGTTGAATATATTTACGATAAATCTGGTGGCCCAATGCCCAGTAGTTGGATTCTGAAAAATTAACAAACTGAAAATATAACATTTAAATGCTAAGGCCATCATTTTAATATTCAATGATGGCTTTTTTATAATTTACTCTTAAAACAATATTATGATATAATAGAAGTAATCTTACGCTAATCGAAACGAATCAATCTATTGCTCAATATCTTGAATTAGGCTCTCAAATAGAAATTACGCCTACAGAAAAAAGATAAACTAGGCGAAGAAAGGCGAAAAACATAAGAACTGTTGCCGTAATAGTTAAAAAACAAAAAAATTCTATCTAAATAAGATGACTAAAAAAGCAAGGAAAATTTTAATTGTTGAGGACGAGAAATTTCTTTTGGAAATGTATCAAAGCTGTTTTGAAAAAGCCGGCTATTTGGTTTTGGCCGCCTCCAATGGCAAAAAGGGAATAATTCTGGCCCAGCAGGAGAAACCGGACTTAATTATTCTGGATATCTTAATGCCTGAAGTTGACGGCTACGAGGTAATGAGTAAGCTTAAAAGAGACGAGCAAACTAAAGAAATTCCTATTTTAATCCTCTCTAATTTAAGCCAGACAGATGAAATCAATCGAGGTTTAAAATTGGGAGCCAACGATTATATTGTCAAGACCGATTTAACGCCAACCGAATTGCTCGCCAGAATAGAAAAAATCATTAAATAAAAAATATTAAAATAAATGAAACGTTTTTTAGCCGTTGAAACAATTAAGGAAATAGGCCAGCCAGTTAGATTGACCGGCTGGGTTCATCAACGCCGCGACCACGGCCAAATTATTTTTATTGATTTGAGAGATAGAAGCGGTTTGGTCCAATTGGTTTTTACTCCTAAGGATAAAGTTCTTTACCAAGCAGCTAATTCTTTACGGCCGGAGTGGGTTATTAGAGTTGAGGGAAAGGTGAATCAGCGGCCGGGAAAAATGGAGAATGACAAACTGCCGACCGGGCGGATTGAAGTAGAGGTAAATAAGCTGAAAATTCTTAATAAATCCAAGACGCCGCCTTTTGAGATTAATCAGGAGAAACAAGCCAATGAGGAGATTCGCTTAAAATACCGCTATCTGGATTTGCGGCGACCGAGAATGAAGAATAATCTGGTCTGGCGGCACAAAGTCATTAAAATCATCCGGGATTATCTGGACAGGAAGGGTTTTATTGAAATAGAAACGCCTATTTTAACCAAGTCAACGCCGGAAGGAGCCAGGGATTTTTTAGTGCCCAGCCGAATTCATCCCGGCCAGTTTTACGCCTTGCCTCAAGCTCCCCAGCAATTAAAGCAATTATTAATGGTCGCCGGTCTGGAAAAATATTTTCAAATAGCCCGCTGTTTCCGCGACGAGGATTTGCGCGGCGACCGTCAGCCGGAATTCAGCCAGTTAGACGTTGAAGCGTCATTCGTCCGGCAAAAAGATATCTTAAAGCTGATTGAAAAAATGATGCTTAAAGTTGTCAAAAAGTTGGTTGAAATTGACCGGAGCTTATCTAAAAAATTAACCTTTAATCCTTTTTTGAGATTGGATTATCAGGAAGCGATTAAAAAATACGGCACCGATAAACCGGATTTGAGAGAGAATAAAGAAGACCCCAATGAATTAGCCTTTGTTTGGATTTTAAATTGGCCTCTTTTTGAATGGAACAGCGATGAAAAAAGATACGATTCCTGTCATCATATTTTTACCGCTCCTCAAAAAAAAGACATACCTTTATTAGAAAAAGAACCTCTTCAGGTTCATTCATGGCAGCATGATTTAGTTCTTAACGGCCACGAAATCGGCGGCGGCAGTATCAGAATCCATCAACGGGAGATTCAAGAAAAGATATTCAAGATGGTCGGCTTAACCAAGGATGAAATAGACGAAAAATTCGGTCATCTCTTGCGGGCCTTTGAATACGGGGCGCCGCCTCACGGCGGTATTGCTCTTGGTTTAGACCGTTTATTGATGCTCTTATTCAACGAAGAGAGCATCCGCCAGGTCATTGCTTTTCCCAAAAGCGGCGATGGCCGCGATTTAACCATGGAAGCGCCCAGTCCGGTCAGCCCGGAACAGTTGAAAGAATTAGGCATAAAAATATCTTCCTGATTAATAAAATGTTGATTAAATTTTTGACAACTATTTTTGTTCTGCTTAATCCGCTTAATTTTTTATTCGGTCAGCCGTCAGAACAAGTCAATCTTGAAGAAATTCAGTTATCTCCTGAATTATTGCCCGAAGTAAGTTCTTTATCAATCAATTTTCATCCCGGGTTGGCCAATGTTATTTCCAGTTTTGTTATTTCAGCCAGCCAGGGAGTTAATCCTGATTTTCTGCCTATTCGCGATTGGAACGTTGATGAACCGGAAGTCAAAGCCAAAGCGGCTCTGGTTTTTGAATCAGATAAAGACAAGATTCTTTACCAGAAAAACATTGAAGAAGTTTTGCCCGTTGCCAGTTTGACTAAATTAATGACCGGTTTAATCGTTTTGGAGAATTTGGATTTAGGCCAAACAGCAGTCGTCAGCCAGAGGGCAGTTAAAGCCTACGGCGATAGCGGCGGGTTGGTTATTGGTGAAAAAATTACGGTTAGAAACCTTCTTTATATTCTATTAATGGAATCAAGCAATGATGCCGCTATTGTTTTTGAAGAGTCCTTTCAGGAAGAGGGGATGAACTTGGTTGATTTGATGGATAAAAAAGCCCGGGACCTGGAACTGAACCAGACTAGTTTTATTGAACCAACCGGCTATCAGCCGGCTAATCTTTCATCAGCTCTTGATTTAGCTAAATTAGTCAAATATACTTTAAATCAGCCGCTTCTTTGGCAAATTCTCAAAACAACTGCCGTTGATTTATTCTCGGCCGACAATTCAATCAGCCATCATTTAATTAACACTAATCAGTTATTGAATCGATGGCCGAATATTATTGGCGGCAAAACCGGTTATACCGAAGAAGCGCAGGGTTGCCTTATCTTGGTCATTGAGCAAACTTTAGATAAAATGGAAAACTATTTTGACCAAGATTATTCCGTCCGTTTAATCATTGTTGCTTTGGGAGCCGAAGACAGATTTTTAGAAACTGAAAAATTAATTAATTGGGTCAACCAAGCATATATCTGGTGATTTCCAATGTCTCATTTTAAACTTTTCAATAATTCTTAATACTATGCCAGACATTTTTCATCTTTCTCGCATCTTAGGCCTGGCCGCTATTTCCTTTATTTTTGCTTTGGCCTGGACGCCGGCCCTGGTTCATTTTCTGGAAAAGTATCATCTGGGTAAGCAAATTAGGTTTGCCAAGGCGCCTGTTTTCGCCAGCCTTCATAAGAAAAAAGAAGGAACGCCGACTATGGGCGGCATTCTGGTTTGGGGAACCGTTTTGGTCATCACCTTGCTTTTTTGGTGGGCCAGCCAGCTCGGGCAAGGGACTATTTTTGAAGAAATAAACTTTTTAAATCGCAGCCAAACTCTGTTGCCTTTAGGCGCTTTAGTCGCTTCTGCTTTGGTTGGCTTGGGCGATGATTTGTTGGGCGTTTTTAGAAAGGGTTCCAATGGAGGCGGACTCTATATGCGCCATCGTCTTTTGATTTACACAACGATAGCCGCTTTTGGCGCTTGGTGGTTCTTTTGGAAATTGGATTGGGATTTAATTCATATTCCTTTTGTCGGCGATTTTAATATCGGCTGGTGGTATATCCCTCTTTTTGTTTTCGTTTTAGTGGCGACGGCTTTTTCGGTTAACGAAACCGATGGCTTGGACGGTTTAGTCGGCGGCGTTCTCTTAATCGCTTTTGGCGCTTACGCGGTTATCGCTTTTTCTCAAGGCAAAATGGATTTGGCTGTTTTTTGCGGAGTAATTATCGGCGCCTTGTTGGCTTTCCTTTGGTTTAACATTCACCCGGCCCGTTTTTTTATGGGCGATACCGGAGCTATGTCCCTGGGTATCACCTTGGGAATTATCGCTATGCTCACTAACGCTTTCCTCTTATTGCCGCTAATTGGTTTTGTCTTAGTCGTTGAATCTGCTTCAGTTATCATCCAGCTCCTTTCTAAAACAATTCGCCATAAAAAGATTTTTCGCTCAACGCCGATTCATCACCATTTTGAAGCTATCGGCTGGCCGGAAACAAGAATAACGATGCGCTTTTGGATAATCGGCGGAGTTATGGCGGCTATCGGTTTAATCCTAGTCTTTGTTGAGAAGATAATATAAAATGAACGATTTCAAGAACAAAAAAGTGACGATTATCGGTTTAGGATTGCATGGCGGCGGCGTCGGCGTAGCTAAATTCTTCAGCCGGCTCGGCGCTAAGGTCCTGGTGACTGATTTAAGGAATAAAAAAGAACTCAAAGAATCTTTGGAGAAGCTTAAAGGCGAACCGATTAAATACGTTCTTGACCAGCATCGGCCGGAGGATTTTATTAATACTGACTTAGTTATTAAAAACCCGGCTGTCCCGGACAATTCCAAGTATCTAGAGATAGCCCGTCAGCACGGCGTGCCCATTGAAACAGATGTCGGAATATTTTTTGAGCTTTGTCCGGCGCCGATAATCGGCGTAACCGGCAGCAAGGGCAAGTCAACCGTAGTTACGTTAATTGCCAAATTTTTGGCTAAAAAATACGGCGATGTCATTTTGGCCGGCAATATCCGCAGCTCTGTTCTGGCTAAGCTAAAAAAAATTAACAAAAACAGTTTAGTTGTTTTGGAGCTTTCCAGCTGGCAATTGGCCGGTTTAAGGTCTCATCGGAGAAGCCCTCACTGTTCGGTCATAACCAATATTTTGCCGGACCATCTCAACCGTTACAAAAACATTGAAGAGTATATTGAAGATAAAAAAGAGATTTTTCGCTGGCAGAAAAAAAAGCCGCGCAAGAACAACCAAGATGTTTTTCGAGGCAGAGATTGTTTAATTCTCAATTACGACGATAGAGTAGTCAGAAATTTTGCCGAGCAAGCTAAATCGCAAGTATTTTACTACAGCCAGGACAACGGGAGCACTTCTGATTTAGGAAAAGCCCGTTTAGCTGCTTTTGTCAAGGGGGATAAAATTCTTTTTGGGGATTCAGGCCTGAAAGCCCCAAATCTTGAGGCCTCGGGGCTCCAAAATGAAGAAGTCTGTTCTTTGGAAGATATTGCCTTAAAGGGCAAGCATAATATTGATAATGTTTTAGCCGCTGTCAGCGTGGCTAAATTAGCTCAAGTTTCTAATAAATCAATAAAAAAAGTTCTGGTTAAATTCAAAGGAATAGAAGGCCGTTTAGAATTGGTTAAAATGCTTAACCGGGTCAAATACATTAATGACACAACGGCGACTATCCCGGAAGCCACTTTAGCGGCTCTGTCTTCTTTTCCCAATAAGAAAAATATCATCTTGATTGCCGGCGGAGCCGATAAGGATTTAAATTTTGACTACTTGGCCGAAATATTGGTTAAAAAGGTAAAGGTTTTGATTCTTTTGGAAGGAACGGCTACCCCTAAACTAAAACAAGCCGTTGAAAATAGAATTGTTTTAACTGATAGCCGATTAGAAATAATTGACCCTCTCAACAGCATGAGAGAAGCAGTTTTAAAGGCCAGAGCCAAAGCGGTTGAAAATGATATTGTTTTGCTGTCGCCGGCCTGCGCCAGTTTTGGTCTTTTCAGACACGAATTTGAAAGAGGCGAAATGTTCAATAAAGCGGTTAATGAGCTATAAATTAAAAATGCCGCCCCCAATGTTTTATGAAAGCGCACCAGCCAGACTATATTCTTATTTCCCTCATTTTATCTATCGTTGCTTTTGGCTTAATCATTATAGCTAATCCTTCAATAGTTCTTTCACAGGAAATTTTTGAAGAAAGTTATTATTTTTTAAAACACCAGGGATTTAGCGTCCTTTTAGGCCTGATTTTTTTCTTTATCGTTCAGCGGATTAACTATAAATATTGGCAAAGGTTTGCTTTTCCTTTATTGATTCTAAGCGTTATTCTCCTATCTTTAGTTTTCATTCCCGGTTTAGGCTATGGCTCCGGCCAGGCCAAAAGATGGATTATCTTAGGAATTTTTTCTTTTCAACCCTTTGAATTAGTCAGATTGACTTTTATTTTATATTTAGCCGCCCTGTTAGGCAAAAAAGGAAGAGATGAACGGCAAATAATTAAACAAAGCTTAATCCCTTTTTCGGTTGCTGCCGGAGTAATTGCTTTATTGTTGATGGCCCAGCCCGATTTTAGCGCCTTGTTTATTCTAATAACTATTGCTCTGATTGCTTATTTTTTGGCCGGCCTGAATATATTTTACCTTTTGGGCTTTGCCGGTCTGTCTTCGGTCGGTTTTTTGGCCTTGATTAAAATGGCCGTTTACCGGATGAACCGTTTAATTGTTTATTTTCATCCAGAAATGGACCCTCAAGGCATCGGCTATCAGATTGACCAAGCTCTTTTAGCTATTGGCTCGGGCGGGCTTTTCGGTTTAGGATTAGGACATAGCATTCAAAAGTGGCGCTATTTGCCTGAACCGATTGGTGATTCTATTTTTGCCATTATCGCCGAAGAATTAGGATTAATCGGGGCTGGTCTGTTAGTTGTCTTATTTGTGCTTTTAGCTTGGCGGGGTTTAAAAATCGCCCGAGGGGCGCCGGATAAATTTGGCCTTCTTTTAGCCGGAAGCATTACTGGCTGGTTTTTCATTCAGGTTTTTATCAATATGGCCTCTATTTCCAATCTAATTCCTTTAGCTGGCCTGCCTCTGCCTTTAATCAGTTATGGCGGTTCAGCCATGGTTGTTTCTTTGATTAGTTTAGGTATTTTAGTTAATATTTCTAAATATACTAATTGACACTCTCCACGAATAGATTTTTAATTTTTAGGAGCTTCGCTCCTCAATTTTGAGGATTGAGGAGCGAAGCTCCTAAATTCCTAAACTATGCGTATTCTATTTACAGGCGGCGGCACCGGTGGGCATACCTTTCCCATTGTTGCTTTAGCCAGACAATTAAAACAAATTTACGCCCAATCAATGGCGCCGATTGGCCCAGCCGAGGAAACTGCTTTAGAAATGTTTTTCCTGGGGCCCAATGGTTGGACCAGGGGACTGCTTGAGAAAGAAGGAATAAAAACCAGGACAATTTTGGCCGGTAAATTGAGACGATATTTTTCTATTTGGACTCTTTTTGATTTAATCAAGATACCCTTGGGTTTGTGTCAGGCCCTTTGGTATCTTTATTTTTGGATGCCCGATGTTATTTTCAGCAAAGGAGGCTACGGCAGTATGCCGGTTGTTTTGGTCGGCTGGCTTTATAGAATTCCTATCTTAATTCACGAATCTGATACTATTCCCGGTCTGGCTAATCGCTGGGCGGCTAAATTGTCCCGAAGAATTGCTCTTTCTTTTGATTCAACAAAAGAATATTTTCCTCCTCAAAAAACCGCCTTAGTCGGCAATCCGGTCCGTTCAGAAATTATTCAAATTTGCCGGACAGACAGTCAAGAAGTAAAAGAGGAAGCTAAAAAGCTTTTTCAAATCAGCAGCCAAAAGCAAATCATCCTTATTTTAGGCGGCAGCCAGGGAGCCCATTCGTTAAACGAATTTATTCTGCAAATCCTGCCACAGCTTTTAGAAAAATATGAAGTCATTCACCAGGTTGGTTCAAAAAACTACCCTCAAATTGAAAAGAAAATTGGTCAAAGCCGACCAACTAATTACCGTTTTTATCCGTTTTTAGATGAAGTCCAGTATGCGGCTGCTTATCTTTTGGCTGATTTGATTATTTCTCGAGCCGGCGCGGGAACCATTTTCGAAATAGCCGCCTGCGCTAAGCCGAGCATTTTGATTCCCTTGCCCCAAGCCGCTTCCGACCATCAGAAGGAAAATGCTTTCGCTTATGCCCAAGCCGGCGCTAACCTGGTTATTGAACAAAATAATTTAACCCCTAATCTTTTTTTAAGCAAAATCGACCAGATTTTAAATAATCCTGAATTAGCTCAAAAAATGTCACAAAGCGCCCAAAATTTTTATCGACCAGAAACCGCCCAGAAAATCGGCCAGGAATTAATTGAAATGGGAAAATAATATGGTTAAAAATCAACCAATCAGAGTTAGATTTGCGCCCAGTCCGACCGGACCGCTGCATTTAGGAACGGCCCGAACGGCTCTTTTTAATTATCTGTTTGCCAAGAAAAATAAGGGCCGGTTTATTTTACGCATTGAAGATACCGATATTGAACGCTCGGAAAAAAAATATGAGAAAGAGATTATTGATTATCTTAAATGGCTCGGTCTCCAATGGGACGAAGGGCCTTATCGGCAAAGCGAGCGGATTTCTCTTTATCAAAAATATATTAAAAAACTGCTTGATTTAGGTCAGGCCTTTTGGTGTTATCATACTCAAGAGGAATTAACCCGGGAAAAAGAAGAACAGATGAAAAGGGGAGAAGGGCCGCGTCATCTCTGTCAGCATAAGGACCAGCCGCCTAAAACAAAAAAAGGGGGCATTATTAGATTCCGCTGTCCGGATGAGAAGATATCTTTTGACGATTTAATTCGCGGCCATTTGGAATTTGACGGCCGTTTATTGGGCGATATCAGCATTGCCAAAGATGAAAAAACCCCTCTCTATAACTTCAGCGTGGTTATTGATGATTATGAAATGAAGATAAGCCATATTATCCGCGGCGAAGACCATATTTCCAATACCCCTAAACAGATTTTAATTGGCCGGGCCCTTGGCTTTTCTCAATCGCAATTCGCTCATTTGCCCCTTATTTTAGGTCCAGATAAGAGCAAATTAAGCAAACGTCATGGAGCGGTTTCGGTCAGTTGGTATAAGAAAGAAGGCTATTTGCCCGAAGCGCTGGTTAATTTCATGGCTTTACTCGGTTGGAATCCGGGAACGACCAAAGAATTTTTTTCTCTTGAAGAGCTGGTTAAAGAATTCTCTCTGGAAAGAGTTCAAAAAGGAGGGGCTGTTTTTGACTTACAGCGCCTGAACTGGCTCAATGGCCACTATATCCGTCAAATGGATTTAGACAATTTAACCAAAAAATGCCTGCCTTATTTAGAAAAAACGATTCAAAGGGTTGCTATTTTGGATTACGCTCTTGCAAAGCAAGGACGTGTCCGAAAGGGCGACCCTTTGAATAATTTCGAATACCTTAAAAAAATAGTCGCCTTGGAACAGGAACGACTGAAGAAACTTTCCCAAATAGGGGAGTTAACTAAATTCTTCTTTTTAGATAAATTAGATTATCCTAAAGAGCTGCTTATTTGGAAAAAAATGACTCTCAAGGAAGTCGGAAATAACCTTGACATATTAGAGAAAATATTGTCTAAAATGGACAAATTTGACCGGAAATCGCTGGAGAGCAGTTTGATGCCTTTAGCCAAGAAACACGGTTCTGGCGAACTTCTGTGGCCTTTGAGAGTAGCTTTAAGCGGCCAGAAGGCCTCTCCCGGACCCTTTGAAATAGCCGAAATACTGGGCAAAAAAAGAACCTTAAAAAGAATTAAAGAAGCGGTCAATATGATTAAATAAAGAAGCCTATCTTAAAAAGGGCTTCTTTTTTTGATATAATTTCTAAAAACTGCTATGATATCATACAGAAGAGCATGAACAAAAAATTTAGTCAATTTTGGTTTTTTTTACCAGCAATAGTTATTTTCATCCTGCCTCTTATTAGCCAAGGCGGTTTAATTGACGACCTGAATGATCAGATTAGCCAGACCGAGCAAAAAAGAGCCGAACTGGAAAAACAGGCCGAAGAGTACCAACGGGTTATCAATCAGAAAAAGGGAGAAATTAAAACACTGAATAACCAAATTGCCATTTTCAACGCCCAAATCAATAAATTACAGATAGAAGTTAATATTACTGAAGATGATATTGACCGGACAAAATTAGAAATCATCCAGCTGGATTACGGCATTGACCAAGCTGAAGAGGATATTCTGAATCAAAAAGGCAATTTAGCTAAAATTATTCAGGCCATCGCCGAATATGACCAGACCAGTCAGATAGAAATAATTTTGGCCAGTGAAAATTTTTCGGATTTTTTTAATCAGTTAGCTTATTTGGATAATCTCCAAAACGGCGTTCAGGAGAAAGTCGGGCAGTTAAAAGCTCTTAAAGAAGAATTGGGCCAAGACAAAGAAAGCAAAGAGGCCAAAAAGGAACGTTTAGAAACTCTCAAAAATCAATTAACCAATCAGCAGTGGTCTTTATCCAGTCAAAGAAAATCAAAAGAGTCGCTCTTAAATTACACTCGAGGAGAAGAAAGCAAATACCAGGAAATGCTGGTTCATGTTGAGGTCCAGAAAAAGTCGTTATTAGGCGACCTTAACCGATTGCGCCAGTTAAAATCCGAAGAACTGGCTCGTTTAAAAGAGCTCCAAGAAAAACCGCCGGCTGAATATTGGGCTTCAACAAATTGGTACTACAGCCAGGATGATTCACGTTGGGGAAAAACAACTATCGGCATTAGTGATTCGAAAATTGAAGACTACGGCTGCGCGGTTTCTTCGGCAGCCATGGTTTTAACTTATCATGGTTCCAGCATTAACCCCGGCCAATTAGCCAAAGAATCAATTTACGCCGGCGATTTAATCTATTGGCCGCAAAGATGGGGGAACGTCAGATGCGCTAATTGTCCGCCGCCTCATACCAGTTCCTTTGACTGGTTCCGCTTGGACCGTGAATTGGGAGCCGGTTATCCGGTTATTGTCTTTGTCAAAGCTAATGGCCGGGAAGGCGGCCATTATGTGGTTATCCATCACAAGACGGCTGACGGACGTTATGTTGTTCATGACCCGCTTTTCGGAGCAAATATTTATTTGGAATCTACCCAGGTTTATATCTCTAACCTTTGCAAAACAACAACCAGCTTAGACCAAATGATTATTTACCATTAATATGCGATATCTCATCTTAATCATTCCGGCTATATTTTTCTCTTTGACCGGTTTTAGTTCAGCCCAAATCCAAGAAGGACCGGTTGATGCGGGAAAGTTAGACAAAATTTATCAACAGATTGAAGAAAAAGCCCTTCAGCCGATGAAACAGCTATCTGAAAGGTTATCGGAAAATATAGGGAAAAGCTTTAAAAATTTTGTAGAGAAAATTAAACAGGAGAAACATCAGAAACAGGAAGAAATAAAGGAAGAAGTTAAGAAAGAAGTCAAAAAAGAAGCTCAAGAATGGGGCCAGGGTCTGGGCAATTGGATTAAGGACCGGCTGTCTCCCCTAAAAATTAAATTTCAAGAGGGGAGCAAGCTTCTCAGAGAAGGAATCAACCAAATAAAAAACCGGCTGATTAACTTGCTTTAGAATAAAGAAAAACAGAAACATCTCTTAAGAGGCGAGGGGACTTATCCACAAGGATAATTTGACGGCCATTGGGCTGTATATTAAAATAGGTATAATGTCGCATAATAACCCTTAATACACATTGAACATAATTTGTTATAGCCAATTATGCAAAAAAGCGCGAAACCACTAACCCAGCATTTAAATGATTTTTTAGACTGGTTAGATATTGAAAAAGGTTTATCAAATAAATCTCAGGAAAATTATTCCCGCTTCCTCAAAAAATTTATTGACTGGTTAAAAGAAAATAATCTTGATGATTTAAAACCGGATCAGCTCTCCCCTGCTCATATTTGGAATTACCGGGTTTATCTTTCCCGGCATTCAAAAAAACCATTAAAAAAATCAACCCAGAACTATTATTTAATTGCCTTGCGTTCCTTTCTGAATTATTTCGCCAATCAGGATATCATTTCTTTACCGGCCGAAAAAATTAAATTAGCCAAAGACAAAGAAGATAAAAAAGTAAATTTTTTAAATTTAGAGCAATTAGAAAAACTGTTTTCGGTTCCTGATATTTCTAAAAAAAACGGCCTCCGCGACCGAGCCATTTTAGAGGTCTTATTTTCAACCGGTTTAAGAATTGCTGAACTGGTTTCACTTGACCGCGACCAAATTAATTTAAAAGCGAATACTAAAGAGCTGGAACTCGGCATTATTGGCAAAGGCAATTATCCGCGAACGGTCTATTTTTCCGAAAGAGCCGTCGACTGGTTAAACAAATATTTGGCCACCCGCCAAGATAAAGACAAGGCCCTTTTCATTAACTACCAAGGCAGAAAAAAATCAGAGCGCCGATTAACCGATAGGTCTATTGAAAGAATTATTAAAAAATATGCTTTGTTGGCCGGCTTGCCCATGAACACCACTCCTCATACCCTGCGCCATTCCTTTGCCACCGATCTCCTAACCCAAGGGGTTGACCTACGGCTTATCCAGGAGTTTTTAGGCCATCGCAATATTGCGACTACTCAAGTTTATACCCATGTGACCAATCAGCATCTTCGCGATGTCCATCGCCAATTCCATGGTGGCAAAAAATTAAAATAATGTTAAAATGAAACATTATGCGTATTTCTTATTCGGCCTTGGATACTTTCTCCACCTGTCCGGCTAAATATAAATATCAATATATTGACCGAATATCCGTGCCTAAATCAAAGGATTTAGTTTTTGGCGCTTTGATTCACGAATGCCTGCATATGTTCCACGAACCGACCCGGCCGAGACCCGCTTCCGAGGACGAACTGCTGAAATATTTCTCTGAAAAATGGGATGCCAGCGTTTACCGAAATGACCAAGAAGAATCTTTTGCTTTTCATCGAGGCATTGATCTATTAAAGAAATACTATTTGCAGAACCAAGAAGCTGATTTTGATATTGTTGATTTAGAAACGTCTTTTGAAGTTCCGCTTTTGGAAAATAAGGAGATTCACCAAATTACCGGCCGGATTGACCGAATTGACAAATTGCCCGACGGCGCCTTTGAACTAATTGATTACAAGACGTCTAAAAAGATGCCTCCGCAGGAAAACGTTGACAAAAATCTTCAGCTCTCAATTTACTATCTGGGCATTGTTAACCGCTGGCCCTCGCTTCAAAAAGAAAATAGGCCGGTCAAGCTGTCGCTTTATTATCTAATACACGGCGAGAAACTTTCTACTTTTCGGACCAATCAGCAAGTCCAAGAAATTAAGGAAGGGGCTATCTCCTCAATTAATCAAATTAAAGAAAGCGATTTTCAGCCGCGGGCCAATCCGCTTTGCCCCTGGTGCCAGTATCAGCCCTGGTGTCCTCTCTATAAACATAAATTTATCCAAGAACAATCCCCCGCTCCCGATGACCAGAAAATAAAAGAAGTCATTGATGAATATTTCCAGATTAAAGATAAGCAAAGCCGGGACAATCAAAGATTAGGCGAATTAAAAGGAATGCTTAATCAATATTTTGACCAAAAAGGGCTGGAACGGGTTTTTGGCCAGAACGGTTATATCACTCGCCTGTCCCAAAAAAGATTTTCTTACAATTTTAATAAAGTCAGAGAAATCCTTGAGCCAATCGGCAAATGGAACGAAATTTTGACCATTGATTCGGCTAAACTTAAAAAGGTAGTTGATTCACTGCCTTATCAAACGCAAAAGCAAATTGACCAAGCCAAAACCCTGGAAAGAGAATTTAAGGTCATTTCAGTAAGTAAAAAATCTACTAATTCTTCCAAGGGCGTCCTTTAAAACTACGCCCTTTATTCTTATGTTCTCGCTTCTGCTTTAAGGTCTGTAATCCGGCGGAGTATATTTGTCAAAATAACTGCAGCGGGTATAGCCGGCCGCCCGGGCTTCCGCTTCGGAAGAAAACCAGATTTGGTTTTGAGGAGCGATTTTTTTGGCCGATGAGCATTCCGGCCAATGATACTTATTACTATTAACACTGCCGACAAATTTCCCCTGTTCTGTTTTTTCCTGTCCTATTTTTTCCACCGGTTGACTGGTTTCTAAGGATTGTTCAATTGAAGCAGTTGGCCCTTGAATGATTATCGGCTCTTGATTAGTTTGAGGAGAGGTTAAACGACCGGCTCCAAAACTGACTAAAGCGATTAGAGTAATGCCAATCGTCAGAATGATGTCGGATTGATGCTCTTTTATCCGGAACCAAAATCCTTTGGCGCTTGGGTTGACGAAGTTTTTAAAATTAGTTAACATATAAACAATATGAGCAAAACTAAATCGGCCGGTTCAACATCGCTCGGCCGAGATTCTCGACCAAAATATTTAGGAGTCAAATTGTTCGGCGGTCAGCCAGCTCAACCGGGCAGTATTATTGTCCGTCAAAGAGGCAGTAAATTTCTGCCCGGCAAGAATGTTCGCCGCGGCAAAGACGATACCCTTTATGCCATTGCTAGGGGCGTAGTTAATTTTGTGACAAAAAGAGTTAAGCGCTTTGACGGCTCCCGACGAGCAGCCAAAGTGGTCAACATAGAACCTTAAATCTTTTACGGATCCGAAAAAAGGAACAAAGAAGATAAAAATACAAAAACAAATAAAACAAACAATGCTTTCCGCAAAAGGATGTTAGAAAGCATTGCCGGTCTGTCCTGATATCAAAATATTAAACAATCTTCTAAAACAAAAGAAGAGGCGCTTCTCAGGCCTCTTTTTTAAATTTGCTTCTTAATGTCTTTCTTTTTGGTTTCTTCAACGACGAGCACCTTCATCTTGGTTTCTAAATTATGAGGAAATTCAATGACTGCTTCATATTCGCCTAATTCTTTAATCGGTTTCTCCAATTTAATTTGTTCTTTCTTAATCTCAAATCCCTGCTCTTTAATTTGTTCGACAATTTGACTGGTTGCCACTGCTCCAAAAAGCTTGCCTTCTTCGCTGATTTTAACCGGTATTTCTAATTCTAAACCATCTATTTGACTGGCTATTTCCTGATATGTCTTTAATTCTACCTCGGCTTTTTCGGCCTCTTTTCTCTTTTCTTCTTCTAATTTAACCAATTCCGGCTTGGTCGCTAAAATAGCCAATTTATTGGGAATCAAAAAATTGCGGGCGTATCCATCAGCCACTTTTTTAATTTCGCCTTTTTGGCCTAATTTTTCTACATCCTTAAGTAAAATTACTTTCATGATTTTTTTATATTCTAATATCTTATCTCAAATTTTTCAAATTGACCAGTCGCTTTTTGCCACTGAATATCTATTTTATCCACTTTGGCTATGTTAGGTCCATTATAACACCATTTGATTAATTTTTCCAAATTTTCTTGCTCCCCTTCAGCAACTACTTTGACGGTGCCGTCTTCCTGATTACTAACCCAACCGGTCAGCCCTAATTTTTTGGCTTGGCGCCGGGTAGAATCCCGAAAAAAGACCATTTGAACCCGGCCGTGAATTATAAGCATTA
>CAYXST010000010.1:0-15489 GCA_964467815.1 uncultured Candidatus Saccharibacteria bacterium
GCAGACGATAAAAAGGATTGTTCAACTCAACGGTTTGAAAATATTGGCTATAATACTCCAATTGCTTGTCCTTAGCTAATCCTCGAGGATAAAAAACTCCCTTTTCCCAATGAGGATAAGAAAAACCGCTGGTGCCGATGTATATTTCAGCCATATTTTCAGTTTAGCAAAAAAAAGAAAAAGGCGCCAAGCTTCTGGCTCAGCGCTTTTAATGTAGATTAAGAAGCGATTTTAAACTTGGGCACCGGGTATCGGCCGAAGCATTTGCGGCTCGGGTCCCGGTCGAGGCGTTTCTGGCAATTGTATCATTATATAAAGAAGCTGGTCAACTACTTCCTCAACCAATTCTTTGATTATCGGAGAATCGACTGAAGGACATTCTGTCCAATAATACTCTAAGCGGTGTGTCTCCCAAGAACCAAAATTAAAAGTTACCAAAATGAACTGGATTTGCAGGTCTTCTTTTTTGGGATTCCCCTCGATAATAATATTAAGAAGACTTCTTTGGAATTCAAAACCTTCTTCCCTTCCTACTTTTAACATGGTGAGTATTTCTTCAGAGATACCGCGACATAAAATTTCAGCCACCGCCTTCTGTTTAGAAGTAAGTTCTCCCCTTATCGTATACTCTCGAATCTGGCAATCTTCTCGTTGACTAATAATATCAATCGCGCCAATGCCTCCGAAAAAAACAAGAGGCGTTATCGCTAAAAAAAACAAGATTTTAGTAATCATCTCGCCTCCATTCTAAAGTTGATAAAGAACCCTTGAGCTTATTCTAACAGACTTAAACTAATTTAGTCAAGACGGCCGTCGCGGGTAAATAAAAGGCCTCTTGGAATTCATCCAAAAGGCCCTATTTTTTAAGACCAAGGCGACCTTATCTCTTCTTTATAAAGGATACCTCTTTTTAAGAATAGCCACTAAATTAGGCAGATATTCTGGTCTGAGCCAGTCAATCCTAAATTGCTCTCGGCAGAAGCGACAAAAGAAGATAGCTTCTTCTTTGGGAGTGCCAACCCTTTCCAGTCTCAAAAAAGAAATGTCGTTTCCTTGGCACCGCGGACATTTATATTCATGTTCATCCATTGATTTATCCTCCTTTCTATCTCTCCCATTTGCCAGAACGCCAATCTGCCGGCCAATGAGTATAATCAAGAATCTCCTTTTCTTTCTGAAAAATAACGGCAATTAGAGCTACTCGAATCCACATGCCATTTCTCTCTTGTCTCCAGAAAACAACTCGTTTGTCTCTGGAATAGCCAATTTCTTCTTCTATCTCATTTCTCTTAGGCAGAGGATGCATCAAAACGGCCTCCTCTTTCATTAGGTCCAAATATGCCTTCTTGAATTGATACTTACTAGGATCGATCGACCGGACTTTCTGAATCTTTTCTGTGTCCCATTCGTCTTGAATGCGAGTCATATAAATAGCATCGGCTGAAGGGATAACTTTTTTTAGCTCGTTTTCTTCTCTATAGTCAACCTGATGCCGTTTGAGAAAATCCGTAATATCTTTTTCCATTCGTAAATGCAAAGGCGAGACAAAAATTAAACTAACATTCTTGTAAGCGGCCATCAGATAAGAAAGAGAGCGAACCGTCCGACCTCTTTTTAAATCCCCGCACATAACAATTGTTCGGCCATCTATTCGGCCGTCAAACGATTTGTGTAAAGTGTAGATATCAGTTAGGGCTTGAGTCGGATGCTGGTCCTTGCCTGAACCGCCATTGATAATCGGGATGCGGCGATCAGATTTATTTAAAACCCAGGCGCCTTTCTCAACAGCCCGTTTGTCCGGATGCCTTATGACCATTAAATCGACGTAACTGCTAAAGGTCCTGATGGAATCTTCCAATGATTCGCCCTTGGCTTCCGAAGAAGTGCTCAAGTCCCGGATATCGTCAGTATCCATGCCCAATATTTCTTGAGCTCGCCGAAAAGAAAGAAAAGTTCTGGTGCTTGGCTGACTAAAGAGATTCAGGGCGTAAGTGCCAAAAAGCAATTCCTTCAAAAACCTTCTTCCTTCCAATCTATTTTTATGGATTAAGCGAGCTCGTTCAGCCACTTGGCAAAGAAGGTTTAAGTTATCTCGATTGAACTGCTGGCTAAATAGAACATGAAAAGGTTTGCCTGTCTGGGAATTGTTAAGGAAAATGATTTTCTCTTTTTCTGGCAGAGCAACAAACTCTGGCCAGCTTATTTGATGAGCTTTTTCTACAATTCCTTGAATACTTTCGGTTAAATTATCCTTATTCATCTTCGCCTCCTTAAAAAGTTTATTGGCAAGGAACTTAAATTAAATGGAAAATAGCAGATTAGCCAATAGTTGTCAAGCTTTTACTTCTCTCCGAAAACCTGGGCGGTGAAAATATAGATATCAACATCGTCCTTTTTCCAGCAATCCCAAGACAGGCCGGCTTTTTGAAAACAAAGCTCGCCCATAAATTTATCCAAGTCCCAATTGTTTTCCGCGGCTACTTGAGGCAGGAAAACCCCCGAAATTGACCCTCGCCTTATTTGAACGCCATGCTTGCCTAATTCTATTTGACGCCAATCGTCTATTTTTTCCAAAGGGCTTAAAACAGAAATTTCGTATTCTAAATCGTTTAATTCGCTGACTTGAATTGGTCTAAAACGGGCATCTTGAGTGGCCGCCGCCAGAGCCACCTGGGAAACAACCCGATATAAAGGAATATCCGGTTCAAAACGACCAAGACATCCTCTTAATTGGCCGTCTTTCCTTAGGGTAACAAAAGCGCCCAAAGGTTCATTTAGCAAAGGGTCTCTAACGACAAATTCAGGCATTTTATTCTTTAAAATGTAATTCTCCACCGAAGTTCGGGCAATTTCCAAAAGCTTATCTTTTTGTTCTTGGTTAAAAGATGTTTCTGGAGACTGTTTTGATTCCTCGGGCCAGCTGAAACTGATGGCTGAATAACCAACTGCTTGCGATTTATCGCCAACAGCCGCATCGCCGGAATTGGCATATTTTAAAAGTTTAATCTCTTCAGCTTTTTTTTCTTGAGCTATGGTCATCAATACTTCCACGGCTCCCTGTCCGCATAAGCAAGTATCCAAATTGGGGATATTTTCTTTTCCCAATTGATTGATAGTTCCCCGCAGCTCAGAAACCTGGCCGGTTAAAATCGCTTCGATTACTTTTTTATCCGCATAGTTGGCTTGTCCATAAGCCGGATAATGAGACATATCCGAACTGGCGATAACCAAAGTTTGTCCATCGAGATATTTGCCTAAGGATTGGCTGATTTCAACTAAATTATCATTGGTTAATTGATTGACTAAAATAGGCAATATCTGAAAATCTTTCAGAGTCATCTGTAAAAAAGGGAGCATTACTTCCAGGCAATGCTCCGGTTGATGAGGACTGGAATCAATTTTAAACAAGGAACTTTCCTTAACTAAAGCGTCACGCAAACGAGTGTCTAAATTCACTCGGCCCAAGGACGTTTGCCAGCTATCGTTGTTGTCAATAACCGCCTCGGCTAAAGACTGATGATGGCTCGGCCCGATCAGAATAACCTTTCTAATTTCTTGCCCTTGGATCGCTTTAAAGCCGTAAGCGGCCACCGACCCTGAAAAAACATAACCGGCGTGAGGCAAAATCAAACCATTAATTTTCCCGCTTTGCGAAGAATCAAAGGGCTGAGGCAATTCCGCCTCTTTTAAAAAACGACTGACCATCTGAGCCAATTCTTCTTTGCCGGTCGGATAAAATTGGCCGGCGACAGCTGGCTGGCGAATAGATTTTTCTTTGCTTTCTTCTAACATAGGAAACGCTTGGTTATTTTCATTGTCTTGGCTAAAAAAGATTAACCCAAAAAATCCTCCTAATAAGATGACCGAAATTAAGAACCAACCAGTTTTCTCCATCGTTGATTTAATGGTCGACTATTTGACAGATTTATAAGACCAAGCAACAATTTGTTGGCGATTCGTCATTCTTTAAAATAAACTGGCTTGCTTGGAAAAATTATTTCGCTCTTCGTTATTAAAAATCTTAATCCGGCCGTATTCGCCGTCATAACCCGGTTCAATCTGAACTTTCCCTTGGCGAACTCTCTTAATCCCTTCGGCCAGCTCCGGCAAACCGGCCTGCTCTATCTGCTCCGGATTGACATTAAAAAGTATTTTTAACTCGGAACCAAAACGTTTAATCAGCCCTTGGTACTCTCCCCGGACGGCCTTGCTGCCAACGCCGATGCCTTTGGCTTCGGCAATAATTTCTTCCAAGGGAACTGTTTTTCTAAAAGTAATGGTTTGATTCGGCTTATCTCCTTCCTGGCGGTCAGCCAAATCATCTATTCGGTGAAGTACTCCGATAGTCAAAGGCTTGCCGCATTGAGGACAAATATTTTTAAATTTCTTGGCTTCTTGGGGATTTAAACTGACCTGACAATGACGATGGCCGTCATAATGGTATTTGCCTTCTTCGGGGAAAAACTCAATCGTCTCCAGAAATTTTTGAGGGTCCTTGCTTTTGATCGCTTCAATAATGCCTGAATAACTCAAATCCGCCTCAAAAACATTAGCTTCCCGGCCAATTTTTTGCGCTGAATGCGCGTCGCTGTTGCTGACTAAGGCAATTCTATCTAAAGATGAATTTCGCCAGCTATGAGTCGGGTCCGAACTAAGGCCGGTTTCCCCGGCATAAATATATTGGCTGTATTCTTCAAAGCATTCTCTCAAAGAATCAAAGCCCGAGCTTGAACCGAATAAAGAGAACCAAGGCGTATAGCAATGAGCCGGGATTACCATACAATTCTCCGAAGTATTTAAAACAATTTTAACCAACTCCTTAGCGTCTAAGCCCAAAATCGGCCGGCCGTCAGCCTTCAAATTGCCTATCCAGCCCAGGCGAGTATTAATTTTTTCAACCGTCGGAAAATCAGGCGCCAAAACAAGAATATGAATCTTGCGAGTCCGGTTATTCTTGGAATAAATGCAACTAATTTCACTGCTTAATAAAAAACGGGTCCCCTCGTCCTGATACTCGTTCTGAGGCAGCCAGTCATTGTCAGCTAAAGACAGCCGGCTTTTTTTCTTGATTTTAAAAAGGCCCGGCTCAGCCGGTTCCAGTTTTTCTTTAAGCTCTTTCAGCCAAAGAGGATGAGTAAAATCGCCCGTCCCCAAAACCTTGACCCCTTTGATTTTGGCCCATTTATCTAAATTTTCTACGTCCATATCGCGAGAAGTGGCCCGCGAATATTTAGAATGGATATGCAAGTCGGCAACAAAGCGCATGAAATAAAAGCGGCATAAATAAAATTAAAAAACCTCTTGGCATTGACAGCGTGCCTGGCAGGATTTGAACCCGCGACCCCCAGCTCCGGAAGCTGATGCTCTATCCGCTGAGCTACAGGCACATTTTACTTTCATTATACCTTCTCTCCATTAAGGGTCAAATTGCGCGAAGGCGTTGGCCGGCCATTAACCCTAAAATCAACCAAAAGATTAATTGGCCTTGCTGAAGCGTCCAAAAAAAGTGGTCAAAGAGACCGATGAAAAGAAAAGAGCAAAGAACAAATAATAAACACGTCGTTGCCAGCGACTGAAAAGAGCGAAGCGGGCCCGAAGAAAAATTACGAGATAGCCGCGTCCGCTTGCGCCCCGTTCGCAATAACTGGAAAACAAAAAACAAAAAGACAATCAGTCCAATCAAACCTGTTTCGCTGGCCATAAGCAGGTAAATATTATGAACCGGCTGATGAAGCCAGCCAGCTAAAAGATAAAGCGTTTCTCTTATTCCCCAGACAAAATTGCCCAAACCAACTCCTAACCAGGGATGTTCTCCGATTATTGAAAGAGCGTTCTGGTTGTAGAAAGCGCGCAAACCAACCGCTTGCTCGGTTAAAGAGATAGAAAAACGAGTTGATATTTCCGGCCAGAGCAAAAAAGCGAACAGAGAGCAAAAAACAATAAACAAGATTAACAATCCGGTGGTTCTTTTGCGAAGACGAGGTTTCTTTAAATAGTTCCAGACAAAAAACAAAAGGCTGGCCAAAATAAAAACGGCGATAATTAAACGTGAAAAGGTCAGCCAAAAAGCAGCCAGGAGAATGCCGAAAACGGTCATCCCGAAACAATCTTTAATAAAAAAACTGTCTTCTTTCAGCCAGAGAAAATAAAAAAAGAAAATACTCAAGAAAAGAAAAGCGGCCAATAAGTTAGGATGAGGCAAGGCGCCATAAGCTCGGATGAAGGCAACTTCATCAACGACAATTTTAGCCACTCCGGCTATTTCCGGGTTTAAAGAACTTTCTTTAAAATACCAGAGGCCTAAACTTTTTTGATTAAAATATTGCGCCAAGCCAATTAAGGCCTGCCAGAAACCGCTGGCTACCAAAACCTGGGCCAATCGCTTAAAATTGAATAATGGTTTGAAATTGTATTTCAGATAAAAGAACAAACCGGCCATTTCTAAAAGCTTAAACCAGGAGTAAAAACCCAATTGAATATTTTTTGCCTGGACTAAAGAAATTAAACCGATGATTAAAAAAACAACCAGCCAAAAGCCGGTTTTTTTTGTCTTTTGAGCGAACCAAGCCGGTCGGAAAGCAACCCCCTCTTTGAAAAATATCTCTTTCCTTTTCCGCCAAGCCCAAAATAGGAAAATCAGGATAAGCAAAAGGTCAGTTAGGTAAAGATAAGCGCTGCTCCACTCATTGAAA
Organism: uncultured Candidatus Saccharibacteria bacterium; assembly: GCA_964467815.1. Lineage (GTDB taxonomy): Bacteria > Patescibacteriota > Minisyncoccia > Portnoybacterales > UBA2143 > CAYXST01. The sequence goes on from CAYXST010000010.1 coordinate 6,693, forward strand.
CCATCGCCCCATTGATAAAATACCTTCCGTGTTTGAAGAGGCAGGCAGAAAACTAACAGATAAAAAAAGATTTTTTCCAAAAATCCGGTCATACTTTTTTTGAAAGAGCGGCTTTTGCTTAGCTCAGTTTGGCAAACTCTTCTTTAACCACCCGGCGATCGTCCCAAGGCATTTTCCGGCCATTAGCTAAGCATATCCACGGCTCACAGCCCTTGCCGGTGATAATAACCACATCGCCGGCCCGGGCCATTTTGAGGGCTTTTTTAATGGCTTGACGCCGGTCAAGAATTTTCTCAGCTTGTTTTTGCTTTAAACCAACAGCCACCTGCTCAATTATCGCTCGAGGATCTTCGTCGTAAGGGTCTTCGTTGGTAATAATAATCTTGTCCAAATACTTTTCGGCGATTTGACCTAATTGAGGCCTTTTCCATTTGTCCCGGCCGCCGCCGGCCGCTCCCAAGACGCCGATTAACTGACCGGCTGTCATTTCCTTAACGGTCTGATAGACTTTTTCCAAGGCGTCAGGCGTATGCGCGTAATCGACAATAACCGTAAAGGGCTCCCGGATAACTATTTCCAAGCGACCGGGCAGGCCCTTAACTTTTTCCAAAGCCAATTTAATCTTTGCCAAGGGAATTTTTTCAGCCAAACCAAGGGCAATCGCCGCCAAGGCATTGGCTATATTGAATTCGCCTAAAAGATTTAAATTAAAATTAATTCCTTTGACTGAAAAACTCACCCCCGTCTGATTTAGTTGGCAATTTTCCGCCTGAACAATCTTTATCTCCGGAATATCCTTATGATTCAGGCTGTAGCCCCATTTCTCTTTGGCCGAGAATTGGAGAAAATAGCCGGCGGCCGGGTCTTCCAAATTAACAATCGTTTTCCCCTGTAAAACAACCTTTTGGAAAAGTTCCCCTTTGGCTTTTCGGTAATTATCAAAACCGCCATGGCTTTCCAAATGCTCGGCGGTCAAATTAGTCAAAAGAGCTGTCTCAAATTCAATGAATTGATGACGATTTTGTTTAATGCCTTCGGAAGTCACCTCTAAAACAGCGTATTGACAGCCGGCCTGGACCGCTTGACGTAAAAACTTTTGGATTCTTAAACGGCCGGGCATCGTCATTTTCAAATCATTAAGCCAAACATTATTTTTAATTTTAAATTGAATAGAAGAAAGAGAAGCGACGGAATAACCGACTTCTTCTAAAATTTGACTGATTAAAAAAACAACCGTTGATTTACCGTTAGTCCCGGTGACGCCGATTACTTTCAGCCGCTTTGAGGGAAAACGGTAAATAACAGCTCCCAGCAAGGCCCAGCCGAAATGATACCAGTTCAACAAAAAATCGGGCGTAATTTTTTTTAAGAGATTTTTCATTTAAAAAGACCTTCAAGGCCAATTAGGCCTTTAAGGCCCAATAACTTTTTTAGCTGATCGGTAAATCCAATACCAAAAAGGCCGAAAAACTAAATCGAAACTGCCCGGGTAATTGATTTCTTGACCAACAAATCCCTTTTTAAAACGGGTTACCCCGGGATACTTTTTCTCGTCAATGCCCCAGAAATCATAGTATTGACCGCCGAGCTTTTTGGCTTCCAAAATGGCCCGCCATTGGCATAAATGAGGAGCCATTAATTGCCGAAAGTCGTAATCGGAAGCGCCGTGCAAATAGGTGGCTATTCGACCAAAGAAACAAATCAGATTAGCCGCGACAATCTGGTTTTGATATTTCGCCAAAAATAGTTTAATCATTCCCTCCTGACCTAAAACTTCGAGCATTTTCCGGTAATATCTCCGAGGATGAAGATGGAATTTGTCCCGTTTGGCTGTGGCGGATGATAAATCTAAAAACTTATCTATTTCTTGAAGATTATTTCCGGGAGAAATTTCAATTTTAATTCCTTTTCGCCGAGCCAGGCCGATATTATACCTGGTTTTCTGATGCATTTGGTTTAATAATTCCTCCTCGGGCTTGGAAATATCCAAAATCAACGTCTTGGCCGGCTGAATTTGATTTTTCGACTTTTTTAAGGGCGTCCTTCCGAGGGACGCCTTTAAAGGGCGTCCCTCGGAGGGCGTCCCTTCAAGGGCGTCCCTTGGAAAGACGCCCTTGGCCGGTTCTATTTTAAAGAAAACGCTTTTTTCTTCCCGGCCAATTCTTTTAACTTGAGACAAAAATTCGCCGAAATTATCCTTGGCGAGCTGCCCGACCGGGCCACGCGGACAATATAAATAACTTTTCCCCAAAGGTAAACCCTGCTTAATGACCAAACTTTTGAGACCGCCTGTTTCTATACGCCAAATCCGACGACCTAAAGACTTTTGGAATTCTCCCCACTGCCAGGATTGCAGAAAAGAGCCGTTGTTGATAATAATAGACTGGTTCCATTGATTCTTTTCCATATTACCTGCCTAAAATTTTAAGGGCTTCTTTAAGCCGATTGGCTGTTCCTTTCACTTTAGAAGAAACCTGTTTCAGGGCTTCTCGAGCTTGGCGCTGTTGGTAGCCCAAGCTAACCAAGGCCTCAACCGTTTCATCGTCGGCCACTAATTTAGAAACTTCTCGGCCGGAAACCAAAATTTTGTTGCCTAGTTCTAAAATAACCCTTTCAGCGGTCTTTTTGCCAATGCCGGAAACTTTGGTCAACAGATTGACCCGGCCGCTGGCAATCGAGGCCCTTATTTCTTTCAAGGAAGCGATTGATAAAACCGCTAAACCTGCTTTAGGCCCGATACCGCTAACCGAGATAAGCATTTCAAAAAATTCCATTTCTTCAAAAGATAAAAAGCCGTATAAATCCAAAATATTTTCCCTTGGGTAAAGATGGATAAATAATTTAGCCCCGGCTCCGGCCGAGGGCAGTTTTCCCAGAGTATTAATTCCGCAAAAAACTTTGTAGCCGACGCCGCCTGCTTTTAGAATTACAAATTTACTTGTCTTTAGCTCAATTTTGCCTTCAAGTAAAGCAATCATATTAAAAATCCTACCATAGGCTTGCCTAAATTAAAAGATTAGGTTAAACTTTATTATTATGCCTATCACTAAATCAGCCCAAAAAGCATTGCGTCAAAGCCTTCATCGACGGACTTTTAATCTGCGTCGGCTGACCAGAATGAGAGAACTGGTTAAACAAGCCAAGGATTTAATTAAACAAGGCAAAAAGGAGGAATCTCTGAAAATCTTGTCACGGGTCTATCAAGCTATCGACAAAGCGGCTAAGCGAAAGGTGATAAAAAAGAATACGGCCAGCCGGAAGAAATCCCGTTTAGCCAAGGCAATTGACAAAATCAAGTAATGTGGATAAATCCTATTTGACAGCAAAAACAGTCCGTGGTAATCTTCTGTTGTACCTATGGGTACAATCAAACAATTTTTAAAAGGATTTTCTAATCGCTTTAAGTCTGAAACTGGCCAAAGCAATAAAAAACTGCTCTTTGCAGCAGTTATTTTATTTTGCCTGACTTTTTCCTTGGCTAATCCAGCCAAAGGCATAGAACGGTTTTTAATCCTTGGCCTTAATCAAGAAAAGTCAATTATCGTTGAAGAGGCTAAAAAGGGAATGGATTTTGTTTCAGAAAACTCTTCAATTAATCAACCCTATCTAACGGCCAATTCTCTGGCCAGTTTAGTCGGCCAGCCGGATATTTCTTCAGCCGCTGAAGAATATCTTTTCCAAGAAACTCCTTTAATCCTCCTTCAGGAACAAGCTCTTTTAGCTCAAAATTGCCCGACCACTTTTATCAGTCAAGATCCGCGCAGCGGCATTATCGCTTATACGGTCCAAGAAGGCGATACGGTTTCCAGTATTGCCGCTTCTTTTGGCGTCACAACCAACACTCTGCTTTGGGCTAATAGCCTTTCGGCCACCAGCCTTATCCGTCCGGGCGATGAATTAACCGTTCTGCCGGTCAGCGGCGTCCTTCATCGGGTTAAAAGCGGCGAAACAATTGGCGGCCTAGCCAAATATTACCAGGCCGATGAAGAAGAGATTATCGTTTTTAACGCTTTGCTGGCCGATGGAACAATTCAAATTGGTCAAAAAATAGTTATTCCCGACGGACAGATGCCCGCTCCTAAACCAAGCTACAGCTATACGGTTCAGGCAAGCTATAGCGGGACCGGCGCCGGCCAGAGCCGTTCTTTTCCCTATGGCCAATGTACCTGGTATGTTGCCCAAAAAAGAGTTGTTGCTTGGTCCGGCCACGCCAAAAACTGGCTGGCCAACGCCCAAGTAGCCGGTTATCCCGTTTGCTGGGGTTCAAGTTGCCAGCCGAGCATTGGAGCAATTGTCAGTCTGAAAGACGGCGGCTGGCTGGCTCAGCTCTATGGCCATGTTGCTTATGTCATTCAAGTGGAAAAAGACCGTTTTTTAATTTCGGAAATGAACCGAGTCGGCTGGGGCCAAGTGAGCGTCCGCTGGATTTCTCTTGGCAGCTATAATATTAGAGGATTTATTTATTAATCATTGCCGGCCAGCCGCCTAAAACGACAAGCCATTAACAAATTTCACTCCTGTTTAACCCTGTCAAAGGATTTAATCATTTAAAAAACTGCCCCAGGCAGTTTTTTAAACTTTAGATCTCTTCTTGTTTCGGCCGGTACTGAATCGCTTCGGCAATATGGTTGGTTTGAATATCTGCCGCCTTTTCCAAATCAGCAATGGTCCGAGCCAGCTTTAGTAAACGATGATAAGAACGAGCCGATAAGTGAAACTGGTTCATTGCCTGCCTCAATAAACTTTGACTGGCTAGATTAATCTGACAATATTTTTTTATTTGCTCCAAGTTCATTTCGCTATTAGTCAGAATTCCCTTTTCGCCGGCCAATCTTTTCTTTTGGATGGCCCTGGCTTGAGTTACTTCCTGTCTGATTGATTCAGAAAACGGAGCTGTTTTCCGACTGGCCAATTTATCGTATGTTAAGCGAGGCACTTCAATATGTAAATCAATTCTATCCAAAAGCGGACCGGAAATCTTTCGCTGATATTTAGATATTTGAGACGGAGCACAGGTGCAGACCTGTTCAGGGTCGCCTAACTTGCCGCAAGGGCAAGGGTTCATTGCGCCAATTAAAATAAACTTAGCCGGAAAAGTTAAACTGCCCTTGGCTCGAGAAACAGTAATAATTCCATCTTCTAGTGGCTGGCGCAAGCTTTCCAGAACCTGGCGGTTAAATTCAGGAAATTCGTCCAAAAAAAGAACTCCCCGATGGGCTAAGGTAATTTCGCCCGGTCGCGGATAAGAACCGCCGCCGAGCAGAGAGATAGCCGAAGAAGTATGGTGAGGAGCGCGGAAGGGGCGAACCGTCATCAATGGCTGGCCGTTGGGCAAACGACCAGCTGCGCTAAAAATTTTGGTCACCTCCAAGGATTCGCTAAGCGTCAAAAAGGGCAAAATGGAAGGAAAACTGCGAGCTAACAGCGTTTTACCGGCGCCGGGCGGACCATGCATCAAGATATTATGGCCACCAGCCGCCGCTATTTCCAAAGCTCGTTTGGCTTGTTCCTGCCCTTTGATATAGGCAAAATCAGCCAGCCAATCATTGACCAAAGAAAATTGCTTAATTTTTAGATGAGGCCGCTGGGCAATTAACACTTCCCCTTTCAAATGAGCGATTAACTGGTTCAATGATTCAACCGGAATAACTTCTAGGTTTTTAACCAAAGCAGCTTCAGCGGCATTCTCTTGAGGAATAAATAAAGTTCTGAATTTCTCTTCTTTGGCCATCAGGGCAATAGCTAAAACGCCATTAGCCGGCCGGAGCTTTCCCTCTAAAGAAAGCTCGCCCCAAAAAAGCTTATCTTCTAAATTTTCAAGATTGATTTGATTGTTGGCTATTAAAAAGGCAACCGCTATGGCTAAGTCGTAAGCCGGCCCCTCCTTTTTTAAATGAGCCGGCGCCAAATTAACGGTTACCCGGCGACGGCTTCGTTCGGGCGGCCGGAAACCGCTGTTTTTAACAGCCGAAGAAACCCTCTCTCTGGATTCGTTAACCGCTTTGTCCGGCAACCCGACAATATGAAACGTATGAAGCCCGGCCGATAAATCTACTTCTACTTCAACAGGCTGCGCCTTTAACCCGAGCAAGCCGGCCGAATAGACTTTAGCCAACATAAAAAAATCCCTCCTATTTAAAAAATCTGCTATGATTTTATCTAATTTTAGCGGGTTTTTCTTGGTTGATCAATTTGATTGAAATTAAGATTCTTTTCCCCTGCTGCATCTTAAACACAACTTGGCTTCCGGAACAATCTTCAAACGCTCTGGCTCAATCTCCTTTTTGCATTTTTCGCATTGACCGTAGCGATTTTCTTTAATTTTAACCAGGGCGTCATTGATGTCTTTAAGCCGCAATTCCAAAGTATGCTCAATGGGCAATAAATTTTCGTATTCTTCTATTTCTTCGGCGTTTTCGTCATTATGAGAACGACCCAAACCAAAGAGAGGAAAACGAGTTAACCAGTTTCCTTTCAATCGAGAGTCCTTCCGCGCAAAAGACTTAAGTTCTTTGGTTAATTTGCCTCTCTCTGTTTCCAGTTTTTTTTGTAATTTTTCCTGTAATTGCTTATCCATTTTGTTTATATTATTTTAACATAAAAATATGATGTCAACAAGAATTTATCAAAATGAGAATGGCCAAAATAAAAAAGTCAATTTTATTGACTAATTTTCGAAATTATGATATATTGAAGGGGCATTGAATTCCCCAAAGACAAAGTGTTTATATGGGATCAATGCCCCTTTTGCCTTTTTGGAATCATAGGCGTTATCGCCTAATAGCGATGAACAGCCATAATTTATTATAATATTGCCGATTCCAAGAAGGCATTTTTTAATCTTTCGCTCACTATTGGAAATGTTTTCTAAACCCTTTACTCTTGGACTCTTGGCAAAACTTTCTACCTCCTAATAATCCTTAAGCAAAGAATCCAGAAAACTCAAAGAATGAAAGAACTAAATAGCCCGAATAGTTAGCAAAAGATCTATTTGTATTTTAAATCCTAGGAGTACTCTTGTCAACCTTAATTCTTTCTTTATGATTTCCCAAATAATAATTTTAAAAAATGGCTATATCAAGCCATTAAAATAAGTTGGAAAATATATCATCAATGCCTTTTATCCACAACTTATTCACAATCGTTAGTCAATAATGGAATCAATCATTTTTTCCAAATAGCTTCGGCAGTTGCTGATAATAAAATATTTTTCTATTTGGCTGTAGAAATAATCGTTTGAATCGGTCAGCGGTTCTAAAATAGTTATTTTAATCTGGCGATAAGTTCGGGAGGAAAAATTGTAATCTTCTTTAAGTTTCAGTTCAATTTCTTCTAAAATTTGGCTTATTTTAGACCCGGGAACCTCTTTCTCTAAAAGCAGAACAAAGGGGAATCTTGCTTCTTGATTAGCCGGTAACAAGACAAAAGCCATTTCTTTTTTAAAAAGAGACTGAATATCTTGGGAAAAGTCCAAATCAGCCTCGGCCAGATAATAGCCAAATTTGTCAACGAAGCTTTGACCGTAAAAATTATTTTCCTTTAAGAACTGATTTAAGGGCAAGGCCTGTTGATAAAAATCAGTTTGGTTAATTAAGCCGAAAATGACCGCTTCTTGAGGAGCTAAATCAGCAAAAGGCGCTTTTTTTTGGCCGAAGAAAAACCAACCGATTAACAAGAGAACTATCATCAAGCCTATAATTCCCAAAAACAGCCATTTACTTGATGGCTGTTTTCCTTTTGCGCCTAAACCATTCCGCAAATCCACTTTCAGTTCTTCGGCGACCGGCTCAGCCGACCCGCTTTCTTTAATTTTAATCGGAATCTTGAGCATTTAAACATTAAACGAGTTTAAGTTATTGATTAAAATACGTCCCCTGGCATTCGGCAACGTCCCAATCTTCTGATGAGAATACTCCGGCTTTCCATCTTTTCAACATAGCTGTTAAATCATCGATATTAAATTCACATATTCCATCTTTCCCTTCAAGTTTTTTATAAACTTCCCCTTGTTGATTAATTATATCTTGAGGGGTTTCCGGCGGAAAAGCCAAATCAATCTTTTCTGTCCGCAAATAAAATACGCATTTGTCTGCTTCTAAACCTTTAATTTCAAAATAAGAAGTCGTTGTTTGCTCAACTTCAAATATGCTTGTTGTTGCTATGTTAGTGACTTTCGCAGGGCGACAATTTTCCGCAGATGCTATAAAACAATCAAAATTAGCATTACAATCCTGCGCTTCGTTTTCGCTTTCTGGCGCCGACAAAGCATCAATAGTTGCGAAGGTAGCGAGGATTTGGTTGAAGATATCTTGGATATCTTCGCTCATTACCCCTAACGAAAAAGTGATTTTTCCCCCATCACTACCTAGAAAAAAAATACGGGTATGATAACCCGTGGGGTGATCGTTAAAATATAAGACAATTTTTCTTCCCTCAAGGCCTTGATTGGTAACAAACTTTTCAAACTTTATCAGTTGTATTATTTCATCGGAACTAGGCCTAAAATCATCAAGGGCTAAATCAGGCTCCACAATTTTTGTCTCTATGAAAATAGATTCCATATCATCCGGCACATTTCCAAGATCAAAAGACCGCGCATTTTCATAATTCGACAAAAGCATAATAGATGATTGGTCATTTAAATACCAACCTTCCGGATATTTTATCTCAAACCCATATTCTTCATTCCGGTAGGTCTGCCAATTAGAAATATCTATTTCGGTCTCTGCCTCTGCAGTTTCCACCGTCAGCAATGCATCAATAGCCGCATACATGCTTTCCCGGGAAGTGGTCAGAA
>CAYXST010000011.1:0-1310 GCA_964467815.1 uncultured Candidatus Saccharibacteria bacterium
ATGAAAAAGGATAAGCCAAAAAGCTTATCCTTTTATTTATGCGGCAAGCGAGCCCCTTTGAGGGCGTCCTTTTAAGGGCGTCCCTTTTAAGGACACCCTTTTCCCTTTCAAGGGCGTCCCTTTTGATAACGCCCTTGACCCTTGAAAGATTATCTGTTATTCTGGCACTATGATTGAAGAAAATAAGCAATATCAACTAACTTGCTTGCTTTCTCCCCTGCTTGAGCAAAAGGAGATAGAAGAAATTAGTCAAAAAATTGAAAAATGGATCAAAGAAAAAGGCGGTTCTCTTTTGGGAGAAAGAAATTATTACATCTTTAAAAAAAATTTAGCTTATCCTCTCAAAAAATACCGAGAGGCCTTTTATCTTAATTTCGGCTTTCTTTTGGCCGGTCAGTACATCAATCAGCTTGGCCAAAAATTAAATCTGGAAAAAGATATTCTTCGTCATTTTGTCATCAATAATCCTCGGCCGAAAGCTAAGCCGGAAACTATTGACAAGAAAATCGCCGATAAAATAGAGCCCCTGATAGCCAGAGAAGTTCCCTTAAAAGATATAAAAGCGGAATCGGAAGAAACCACCCAAAAAAGAGTTTCTCCCAATCGAGAAAAAGTTGAAATAGAAAAATTAGATAAAAAATTAGACGAGATTTTAAACGAATGAACAAAAGGCAATAAATAATGAACAAAACTGCTGTTCGTTGTTTGTTATCGTTTGTTCCCTAAATATATGAATTTTAATAAAGCAGTCATCGTTGGCAATCTTACTCGCGACCCGGAAACGAGAAATTTGCCTTCGGGACAATCAGTCGCCTCTTTCAGTATAGCCACCAATCGTGTCTGGAATGACCAAAGCGGCAATCGCCAAGAAGCGGTTGAATTCCATAATATAGTCGCTTTTGGCAAATTGGCTGATATTTGTTCTAATTACTTAAGCAAGGGCCGATTGGTCTTGATTGAAGGACGTATTCAAACTCGTTCTTGGCAGGGGCAGGATGGCAATAAAAAATATCGCACTGAAATTGTTGCCGAAAATATGCAAATGGGGCCAAGGACAAATTCGACCGCGTCCCAGACAAGCCCTCAAGAAAAGACAGCGGAAAAACCGACTCTTCCTCAAGAAGAAATTCCCATTATTGAGGCTGAAGAGCCGATTGAAGAAAAAAATAGTTTTTTAGAATCAACTAAAGAAGAAACTGATTCTGCAGAATCTGATTCTAATGAAAAAGAAGAAGTAAATCTTAAAGATATCCCCTTTTAATTTTTGGGCCCTAAAGGCCCAAATGCGTAAAAGGCCCAAATGCGTAAAA
>CAYXST010000011.1:1410-8837 GCA_964467815.1 uncultured Candidatus Saccharibacteria bacterium
AAAGGCCCAAATGCGTAAAAGGCCCAAATGCGTAAAAATTTTATGATCAAGAATTGTTTTTTTTGCCAGCAAAAAATTAAAGAAATTGATTATCAAAATACCGACTTACTCCGCCGGTTTATTTCCGGTCAGGCAAAGATTCTATCCTCTAAACGAACCGGCGTTTGCGCTAAACATCAAAGAAAATTAGCTAAGGCAATAAAAAAAGCCCGTTTAATGAGCTTGCTGTCTTTTACTAATAAATAAAAAGGGTGCGGTAAAAAGGGCATCCCTTTGGTAACTTTGGTAAAAAGGGCGTCCCTTTGACTGATTTTGACTGACGCCTTTGACTAAGCCGGTTGCTCTCGCACGGCTTTTTTTATCCCTTTGACAATCTCCGTGACTAAGCGGGGATTTTCTTTTAGATAACCCTTAGCCGCCTCCAGCCCTTGGCCAAGTTTTTCAGAACCATAGTTAAACCAAGCCCCGCTCCGACTAACTATCCCGAATTTCAACCCGGTATTCAAAATATCAGCTAAGCGAGAAATGCCCTCGTTATAGAAAATATCAAACTCGGTTTGGCGAAACGGCGGCGCTACCTTATTCTTAACTACCTTGGCTTTAATCCGGTTGCCGATAATCTGGTCGCCTTGCTTTATTTGAGCCGACCGCCGCAATTCTAACCGGACCGAAGAATAGAATTTCAAGGCCTTGCCGCCCGGCGTCTCTTCGGGATTTCCCCAGATGACCCCTATTTTCATTCTAATCTGATTAATAAAGACAATAGTTGTCCCGCTTTTTGCCGTAATCGCCGTTAATTTTCTTAAACATTGGCTCATTAAACGCGCCTGCAAACCAATATGCTGCTGGCCCATTTCTCCTTCAATTTCCACTCGCGGCGTCAAGGCGGCCACCGAATCAACAATAGCTAAATCAATCACTCCGGATTTAACCAAGCTTTCTAAAATTTCCAAGGCCTGTTCGCCGGTATCTGGTTGAGAAATCAACAAATCATTAACTTTAACGCCTAATTTTTTGGCATATTCCGGGTCCAAAGCGTACTCAGCGTCAATGAAAGCGGCCAAGCCGCCTCTTTTCTGGACTTCGGCAATAGCATGCAAGGCCAAGGTGCTTTTACCGCTAGATTCTAAACCGAAAACTTCAATAATCCGACCCTTGGGAAAACCGCCTACGCCTAAAGCCAAATCCAAAGAGATAGAGCCGGTCGGAATCGCATCAACATCAACCTGCTTGGCTTCCCCCAATTTCATAATTGAACCATTGCCAAAACGCCCCTTAATTTCATCAACCGTCGCTTCCAATATTTTTATTTTTTTGTCCATCTCCTCCTTATTTTTCTGCTTAGCCATTGTTTTTACATCTTCCGCTCCCGGGAAGAATATTAAAAGTTATCTTGTTCTTCTCCCTCGTCAATAAAGACTTCTCTCGGCTTGGCTCCGTCAACCGGCCCAACCACGCCTTTTTCCTCCAATAAGTCCAACAAGCGGGCGGCTCGGGCGTAACCAATCCTTAAACGGCGCTGGAGCAAAGAAGCCGAGGCCTTGCCGGCTTTAACAATCACTTTTTTTGCTTCCTGATATAATTCGTCATCTGTTTCTAAACCGGTTAGGCCAAGACCTAAACTTTTTTCAGCAGCGGCGCTTCGGCTAATAACTAACTCTTCGTTGTATTCCGGCGAACTAATCTTTCTGAAATAGTCAGCTACTTTCTTGATTTCTTTATCACTTAAATAAGCTCCCTGGAGACGGCGCGGTTTAGCCGAATTGCCGGCCAGAAAAAGCATATCGCCATTACCCAATAATTTCTCGGCCCCGGCCATGTCTAAAATTGTTCGCGAATCAATCTGGGAAGCTACCTGGAAAGCCATCCTTGAAGTAATGTTGGCTTTGATTAGGCCGGTAATCACTTCAACTGAAGGACGTTGCGTAGAAACGACCAAATGGATGCCGACAGCCCGAGACATTTGGGCTAATCTGACAATAGCCGCTTCGACGTCCCGACCGCGAGTGGCCATTAAATCGGCCAGTTCGTCAATGATAATGACAATATATGACAATTTTTGGTCTTTTTGTTCAGCCGCCAGGCCTTTGTTATAAGCATCAATATTCCGTTTAGCGGCTCCTTGAAGTATTCCAAAACGTCTTTCCATTTCACCGACTGCCCAATGAAGGGCGCCGATGGCCTTGTCGGCTTGAGTGATTACCGGCGTCAGCAAATAAGGAATATTATCATAAGAAATTAGCTCTACTCTTTTTGGGTCAATCATAATGAATTTAAGAGTTTGAGGAAAATTTCGATAAAGCAAACTAACAATTATATTATTTAGAGCAATCGTTTTGCCGGTGCCGGTCGCTCCGGCAACCAACAAATGAGGCATTTGAGCTAAATCAGCGAACATTGGATTGCCGGCGACATCGCGGCCTAAAACAAAAGTCAAGGAAGAAGGCGCTTCTTTAAAAGTCGGCCTCTCTAAAAGAGAGCGCAGCCGGACCAAAATGACCGAACGGTTGGGAATTTCAATACCGACCAACGAACGACCGGGAATCGGCGCTTCAATTCGTAAAGGATGAGCCGCTAAAGCTAAAGATAAATCATTTTGCAAAGCGGTAATTCGGGAAAGTTTTACCCCCTGAGCCGGTCTTAAAGTATATTGAGTTACTGTCGGACCAACGCTAACTTCAGCCATCTCTACCTCAATGCCGAAATTTTCTAAGGTTCGTTTGATAATATTGATATTGGCCTTAATGTCGCCGCTAGTTGGCTGACCTTTATCTTTTTCCAAAAATTCAATCGGCGGCGATTTAAAGCCGATGGAAGATTTCTCAAATTTATTAACAGCCGATTGGCTAGTTTCTTTTTGAGTCTCTGAACTGACTGAAGCAGCGACCGGCAAGTTCTCATTGGTTGATCGCCCAAATATCTGCTCTTGTTTTCCCGCCATTTCCCGACCGGCTTCCCTTTCTCTGGCTTTTTCTTTCATTTTTTGCCAAAGTCCGCCTTGAGCGGATTTCTCGCCGACCAAAGGGAAAATCTTTTTGTCTTTAGCCGATTCGGTCTCTTTCTGGCCGGTCAGCCGACCGATAAAAGTCCCCAGGGACAGATTAAAAGTAATTAAAATAGAAATAATCAAAAGAGCAAAAATAGCCAGCAAACCGGCCCAAAAACCTAAAAATCTTAACAAAGGATAACCGAAAATAAAGCCCAGGTAACCGCCGGCTTTAATCGGCGCCGCCTGATTAAACAAAATGTGGAAAATGCCCAAAATACTCAAAAGGAAAAGAAAGGCGCCGCCGAAAACCGCCCGGTAAACGGGCGGCCGTTTGTTTGCCTCGTCCAACCGAGGAATCAGAAGGGCTAAACCGACCAAGACGAAAAAGACCGGAACGATGAAAAAACCGCGGCCAAGAAACAGCTGGCTGGCCTTAAAAAAATAATGGCCGAATTGACCAGCCAAATTAAAAAAGCTTAACAAACTAAGCAGAGCCAAAACAAAACAAACGATGACCAAAATATCCTTCTTGGTCCCAGAACGAAGAGATGGTCTGGCTTTAACTTTTTTGGACTTTCCGCCAAAGGCGGATTTGCCTCTGGCTGATTTCTTAAGATGTTTCTTAACCATGAATCTGGAAGCCGGTACCGGCTGGTATCAGTTTACCAATAATTACGTTTTCTTTCAATCCCCGCAAATTGTCTTCTTTGCCCTGAATAGCCGCGTCAATTAAAACGCGGGCCGTTTCCTGGAAAGAAGCCGCCGAAAGAAAGCTATCGGTGGTTAAAGAAACTTTGGTAATGCCCAAGAGCAATAGCTGTCCGGTGGCCGGTTTGCCTTTTTTAGTCAATTTAGCATTAACCGCCTGAAACTGTCCTCTTTCAACTATCTGATTGGACAAAAAATTAGTCGAGCCGGAATCTTTTATTCTGACCCTGGAAAACATTTGACGAACAATCATCTCAATATGCTTGTCATCAATATTTTCGCCGGCAAAAGTATAAATCTGCTGGACTTCTTTGACGATGTAGCGCTGGACAGCTTCCTGGCCAGCCGTTTTATACAACTCTTTCAAATCAATATGGCCCTCGGTCATTTGCTGGCCCCGAGCTACTAAATCGCCTTGCTCAACCCAAAGAGCCAGATTGGCCGGCAGACTGTATTCTAATATTTTTTGTTTTATTTCTTTGTTTTTCCGGACGCCGGCGAGAGATTTCGCCGATTTTCCGCCTTGAGATTCTTCTTTCAGTTTAGAGTTAAGGGCGCTTGGTTTTATTTGAACAATAATCTGCTGCCCCTTTTTGACTATTTTCTTGACCTGTCCGTCAACTTCTGAAATAACCGCTTTGCCCTTAGGCGACCTCACTTCAAAAATTTCTTCTACCCGGGGCAATCCTTGGGTGATATCCTGGCCGCCGGCCACTCCGCCGGTATGAAAAGTGCGCAGGGTTAATTGGGTGCCCGGTTCGCCAATCGCTTGAGCTGTGACAATACCGACCGCTTCGCCTAACTTGACTAATTCGTTCCTGCCCAAATCATAACCATAACATTTCTGGCAGATGCCGTTAGTCGCCCGGCAAGAAATAACTGACCTGACTCTCACTTTTTTAATGCCGGCCTGGTCTATTTTCCGAGCTATTTCTTTGTTAATGAGTTGTCCCTTTTTGACTAAAACTTCCTCGCTCTTTTTTGAATTTTTCGGTCCGACAATCTTTTCCAGAGCTATCCGTCCAACAATACGAGAGGCCAAAGAATTCCCCATTTCTTCTTCGTCTTCACGATAGACATAAATCCCCTGATTATCTCCACAATCCTCTTGGCGAATGACTATTTCCTGGCAAACATCAATTAGCCGTCTAGTCAAATAACCGGCCGTCGCCGTTTTAAGAGCGGTATCGGCCATTCCTTTCCGGCCGCCATGAGTGGAAATAAAGTATTCCAAAACATTAAAACCTTCCTTGTAAGAGTTCTTAATCGGCAATTCAATTGTCTCGCCGGCCGGGTTAACGACCAAGCCCTTCATAGCGGTCATTTGGGCTAAAGCGTCCCAAGAACCCCGCGAACCGGAATCAAAAATATTAAAAACAGAGTTTTTCTTGTCCAAAATCTCTCGGCTGCGCTGAGCTATTTTCCCGGTCAGGCCAAGCCAAATCTGAACAATGCGCGATTTTCTTTCCGAATCAGTCAATAAACCTTCTTCATACTGTTTTTTGATTAAATCTACCTGGCTAATCGCTTCTTTGAGCCAGCCTTTTTTCTCGGTCGGAACGCGCAAATCATCCATTCCCCAGCTGATGCCCGAATCGGAAGCGTACTTAAAGCCCATTCTTTTAATCCTGTCCAAGACCAGAGCCGTCTTTTTAATGCCGCATTTATCAATCAATTCGGAAATTAATCGACGAAGTTCTCGAGAATTCATCGTTTGATTGACAAAACCTATTTCCGGAGGCAGTGGTTCGTTAAAGATAATCCGACCAACCGAAGTTTCAGTAAGATTGTCATTGCGAGAAGCCGCCGCAGACGGCGCAGCCGCCGCAGACAGCGCGGCAACCCCGCTTGATTTGCCGCTGACTCGCTTCGCTTCGCTCACAACAGCGCCGGAGCCTAAGCGCACTTTTATCCTTGCTTTCAAATGCACCTGATTGAAGTGCTTTGCCAAAAGGGCTTCCTCGGGATTACTGAAAATTTTTCCCTCGCCCTTAAGCCCTTCTTCAATATTAGTCATCCAATAACAGCCAAGAACCATATCCTTGGTCGGAATAGTCACCGGTTCGCCGGTGGCCGGCTTAAGCAGATTATCCGCCGAAAGCATTATTTCCTTAGCCTCAATTTGAGCTTCCTTGCTTAAAGGCAAATGGACGGCCATTTGGTCGCCGTCAAAATCAGCGTTAAAGGCCCGACAAACAATCGGATGAATTTGAATAGCTTTTCCTTCAATTAATACCGGCTGGAAGGCCTGAATGCCTAAACGATGCAAAGTCGGCGCCCGGTTTAATAGAACATAACGTTTTTTAATGATTTCTTCCAAGATGCCCCAAACCTCATCGGTCTCCTCTTCTATTAAACGGCCGGCCCCTCGAACATTATGAGCCAAGCCGGTTTCAACTAATTTACTAATGACGAAAGGTTTGAAAATCTCTAAAGCCATATGCTTAGGCAAACCGCATTGATGAAGTTTTAATTCCGGACCGACGACGATGACTGAACGACCGGAATAATCTACCCGCTTGCCTAAAAGATTCTGTCTAAAACGGCCCTGTTTCCCCTTGAGCATATCGGCCAAAGATTTAAGGACTCTTTTCTGGCCGGTTGAAGCGGCGACCATGACTTGGCCCCGCCGGCTGCTATTATCAATCAAAGCGTCAACCGCTTCTTGAAGCATTCTTTTTTCATTGCGGCAAATAACTTCCGGCGCTTTTAGTTCCAAAAGCCGCTTTAGACGATTGTTCCGATTAATCACGCGCCGATACAAGTCATTGACATCGGAAGTGGCATAGCGACCGCCGTCCAATTGAACCATCGGCCGTAAATCGGGCGGCAAGACCGGTAAAATGGTTAAAAACATCCACTCCGGCCTGATTTTGGCTCTAATCAATCCCTCGATTAAGCATAACCGTTTAAATATTTTCTTTTCCAAAACCGGTCCCGCTTTTTGGGTTTGGTCGTTTAATTGCTTGGCCAAGGCGTCTAAATTGGTTTCTTCAAAAATTTTTCTCAATGTTTCCGCCCCGGTGCCGGCCTCAAAAACCTGGCCGTATTTCAAACTGAAATTCCGGTATTCTACTTCAGAAAGTATTTCATGGAGGTAAAGCCCTCTTACTTCTCTAATGGCTCGGTCATGCTGTTCTTTCAGAGACATTTTTTCAGCCGCCGTTAATACCTGGCCTTTCTCGTTCTTGGTTTTTAATTTGTTCTGATACTCTTTTTTAATCGCCTCAATAACTTTTTTTCTCTCTTCCTCGTTGATTTTGGTAATAATATAGCCGGCGAAATAAATAATTTTTTCTAAGTCCTGAACGGAGTGGTCTAGAATCAAGCCCATTTTTGAGGGAATGCCGCGCAAAAACCAAATATGAGAAACCGGAACAGCTAAAGAGATATGGCCCATTCTTTCCCGGCGGACGCTGGCCCGGGTTACTTCAACGCCGCATTTATCGCAAACAACTCCTTTATAACGGATTCTTCGATATTTGCCGCAAGCGCATTCCCAGTCTTTTTCCGGCCCAAAAATCTTTTGGCAAAATAAACCGTCTTTTTCAGCTCTTTGAGTCCGATAGTTAATCGTTTCCGGTTTAGTGACTTCGCCATGCGACCAATCCAAAATCCTTTCCGGCGAAGCCAGTTTAAGAATAATTGATTTAAAATCAGCAACTTTAGTGGACATAAACTATTTTAGGAGCAAAGCTCCTAAGAACTCCTAAATGGATTACTTTTCTAC
>CAYXST010000011.1:8937-15448 GCA_964467815.1 uncultured Candidatus Saccharibacteria bacterium
TTAGGAGCAAAGCTCCTAAGAACTCCTAAATGGATTACTTTTCTACTAAAACTACGTCCAAACCAAGAGCCTTCAATTCGCTAAGCAGCACATTAAAAGAAGCCGGAACATTAGGCGCCTGAATTAACTTACCCCGGATAATTGCGTCATAAGCGCTGACCCGGCCGGCAACATCATCTGATTTAATCGTCAGCATTTCCTGGAGAACATGAGCCGCTCCATAACCTTCCAAGGCCCAAACTTCCATTTCGCCAAAACGCTGGCCGCCAAACTGGGCCTTGCCTCTCAGGGGCTGTTGGGTAATTAAAGAGTAAGGACCAACCGAACGCATATGAATTTTGTCTTCAACCAGATGGAGCAGCTTCATGATATAGGTATAGCCGACGGTAATCGGATTTTCAAAGGGTTCGCCGCTGCGGCCGTCATATAGAGTAACTTGGCCGTTTTCGGGCAAACCGGCTTCCCTTAATTTATCCTTGATTTCTTCGTCGCTCAGACCGGCTAAAGCCGGACTATTTATTTCTTCTCCTAAATGAGCAGCGGCCCAACCTAAATGCGTCTCCAAAATTTGGCCGATATTCATTCGAGAAGCCACTCCTAATGGATTAAGGATAATATCAACCGGCGTCCCGTCGGCTAAATAAGGCATATCTTCTTCCGGCAGTATTTTGGAAATAACTCCTTTATTGCCATGGCGGCCGGCCAATTTATCGCCAACCGAAACCTTGCGCAATTGAGCTATCTCTACCTGAATGCTTTTAATAACGCCGGCCATTAATTTGTCTCCTTTGTCGCGAGAGAATATTTGGATGCCGACTACCCGACCGCGCTTGCCGTGAGACATTCTTAAAGAAGTGTCTTTAACATCGCGGGCTTTCTCGCCGAAAATTGCCTGAAGCAATCTTTCTTCGGAAGTTAAGTCCGTTTCGCCTTTGGGAGAAATTTTGCCAACTAAAATATCATTAGGTCCAACCTCGGCGCCGATGCGAACAATTCCTTCTTCGTCTAAATCCTTGAGTCGTTCTTCGCCGACATTGGGAATGTCCGGCGTCGTTACTTCCAAACCCAATTTGGTTTCTCGAACATCGCAGTTAAAGCTCTCAATATGAATGGAAGTAAAGAGGTCTTTTTTGACCAATCTCTCCGAAAGAACAATCGCGTCTTCAAAGTTATAGCCTCGCCAAGACATAAAAGCGACCAAAAGGTTCTGGCCCAAGGCCAATTTGCCCATTTCAGTCGCCGCGCCGTCCGCCAAAATATCTCCTCTTTTGACTAATTGGCCTTTCTTGACTATAGGATGCTGAGAGATGCAAGTGTATTGGTTCGTTCGAACAAAAGACCGCAAGGGATAAACTTTATACTGGTCATTGCGAGAAGCCGCAGACGAGGAAACAATCCCGTTTAATCTGTCGCGAGACTGCTTCGCTTTGCCTTTGGCAAAGCCGGCCACGACAATTTTACTTGCCTCAACTTCCTTAACTCGCCCATTTTCTTCAGCAATAATCAACTGGCCTGAATCTCGAGCGGCTCTTCTTTCCATGCCTGTTCCGACCAAAGGCGCTTTCGGGTCAATGCAAGCCACTGCCTGGCGCTGCATGTTTGAGCCCATCAAAGCCCGGTTGCTGTCATCGTGCTCTAAGAAAGGAATTAAAGAGGTAGCGATACTGATTGGTTCTTGGGGCAAAACATCAATGAAATCAACCTTGGAACGCTCAATCGAGCCGGGCTGGCCCTGAATTCTGGCCTCAACTTCTCTGTCTAGAATATATCCTTTTTTATCAAGAGGCACGCCGGCGTGAGCGATGTTGTATCTTTCTTCTTCGGAAGCGTTGAGGTAAACGATTTCATTGGTTAAGCGGCCTTTTTTAACCCGGCGATAAGGCGCTTCAAGAAAGCCGTAATCATTCAAGCGAGCGCAGCTGGCCAAATGGCCGACTAAACCGATATTGGGGCCTTCCGGCGTCTCAATTGGACAAATCCGGCCGTAATGGCTGGAATGGACATCGCGCACTTCAAAACCGGCCCGTTCCCGAGTTAAACCGCCCGGACCCATGGCTGACAAACGGCGTTTGTGTTCCAATTCAGCCAGCGGATTAATCTGGTCCATAAATTGCGAAAGCTGCGAAGAAGTAAAGAATTCTTTAACCGTCGCCATAAAGGGTCGGGTATTGATTAATTGCCCGGGCAGCAAGCCGATTAATTCCAAAGTGGACATCCGGTCGCGAATAACTCTTTCGGTACGGGCTAAACCGACCCTTAGTTTATTCTGAAGCAACTCGCCTAAAGTTCTTACCCGACGATTGCCCAAATGGTCAATGTCGTCCGGTTTGGCCAAGGGCGTGTTGTTCAGCCGAATGATTTCTTTGATAATGGCAACCAAATCTTCGAAACGTAAAAGGCGCTCGGTTCGTCCAACGGTCAATTGAGCTTTAGCTGCCTGTTTGGCAGATTTGGTCCCGAAAGACCCAAATCTCTTATTTGAGTCCCTTTTTATTTCGGCCAAACGCTGTTCCATTTTCCAACGGCCGACATCGCCCAAATCGTAACGCTCAAAGGAAAACATTGCTTCAATGAAAGAACGAGCGTTATCTTCGGTCGCCAAATCGCCGGGCCGGATTCGCTTGTAAATTTCAACAAAGGCCTCGCCGTTTGTCCGGGAAAGGTCTTTTTTCAGAGTAGCTTCTATGTAATCGTTTTCGCCAGTATTAAGTTTGCAAAATAAATCTTTAATTTTTTCGTTGCTCAAATCGGCTCCGGTTTGGTTTTCCAAAGCGGCGAAAGCTCTTAAGAGAGTTGTCACCGGCGCTTTCCTCTTGCGGTTAATTTTGACTCCGATTGATTTTTCGGAATCGGTCTCAAACTCCAGCCAAGCGCCGCGGTTAGGAATAATTTTTGCCCCAAAAAGCTGTTGGCCTCTTGAAAATTGAGACGTAAAAAATACCCCCGATGACCTGATTAATTGAGAGATAACCACTCGCTCAACGGCATTAACGACAAAAGTGCCTCTTTGAGTCATCAACGGGAAGTCCCCCATGAAAATATCTTGTTCGGCTGACTGCTTGGTTTTTTTATTAACCAATTTGACCCGGCAATGCAAAGGCGCCTCATAAGAAACATTATGAGTTTTAGCTTCAAGCTCGCTATATTTCGGTTCGTCCAAGCGATAATCTAAAAAATAAAGTTCCAGGTCTTGATTTCCCCAAGGAATAATCGGTGAAATCTCATCAAGGATTTCTCGCAGGCCTTTTTCCCAAAACCATTGATAGGATTCCTTTTGAATGGCAATTAAATCAGGCAATTCAAAATCGAATCTTCCTGCGTCTTGATTAGAGAAAGACAGGCGCTGGGCGTGATTTTTTTTAGACATAAAATATAAGGTAATGTAAAGCTATTCCCTTTTCGTCTCACTTAATCGCTAGAAGATATTTAGGATATTTAGGAGCTTTGCTCCTATTAGGAGCAAAGCTCCTAAATATCCTAAATACCTAAATATACAAACAAAAACTTCCCTCTTTTTATTTTATAAGGGGTTTCTTTTTATTTAAAAATTTTTGTCAATAATGGATAATTATATTCCAGAAAAAATATTAGCGATGACTATTCGTTAGTATAAACAAATCCCAAAAGATGTCAAGGTTTTTTGGTAATGTGCACACACATATTGCACTTTTTTTAGGAGCTTTGCTCCTATCAGGAGCAAAGCTCCTAACTCCTAAAATTTTATTCTCCCTCAGTTGGGAGTGGCTCAGTTGGAACCGTTGATTGGAGCTGGTCTTGCAATTGCTGGATTCTCGTTTGAACGTCTTGATTGCCGGGAACTAATTGGTCAACAATCTGGAACTGGGTCAAGGCATCTTCCAATCGCTCTTCTTGATAGTAAGATAAGGCCAAGGCATAACGAGCGTTAGCGTAATTAGGCACAACAACGACCGATTGTTCAAACATGTTAATGGCGCTCTCAAGCTGCTCAAGGTTGAAATAAACCCGACCGAGCTGGAAATATATTTCGGCGGCCGCCCCGGCCAATTCAGACCCTCTTTGGAAACTAACCCCTCTTAATTTATCCAGGGCCCCTTTCAAACGCTCAGCCGCTTCTTCTAAATCCCCTTTCTCTTCGTAAACCAAAGCCAATTGGATATGAGCGTCCAAATAATCTGATTTTAAGTCAATGGCTTTCTGGCAATAACTAATCGTTTTATCCCAATTTTTTTCTTCTTCTTCACTGACTAAATTTATCCGGCAAAGTTCCCGATAGAAAAACGGATTAGTCGGCTCTAACGCCAGGGCCTGATTGAAAGCGTCTGAGGCAAAAGGCAAAGTTCCGCCAACCAAACCGCGGCTATCGCGATAAATGACGGCTAAGTTCTGCCAGGCCATGACCGCATCAGGGCTAAGCAAGACGGCTTCTCTCGCTTGCTGAATCGCCCCGGAGGCATAGGCCTGGAGAAGCTGAGTGTTCCGCTCTTCTTCCGCTTTTCCGGCTTCGTCCCAGGCGCTGAGTAAATAGGCCTGTGATAAACTGCGGCGATAATTCTCCCGATATTTATTCAGATTGACCGTTTCCTCCAAGTTCCGGACTAATTGCTCGTTGTCGGCTGCCGCCTGACTAAACTTAACATCGGCCCAGTAAAGACGACCGCCCAAATAGAATAAACCGAGCAAAACAAAAATCATAATCAACAAAAAGACATTAGCGACCAAGCCCAATTCCGGCAACCGCTTAAAGGAGAAACCAATTTTTCGAGATTTGCCTTGAACCGCTTGCCAAAGACCGATAGTCAGAGCCATTGAAAGCCAAAAGCAGAAAGATAAGACGGTATTGTTAAGATAGACGAATTGGCCAATCAATAAAGCCAACCAGAAGGAGAATAAGGATAAAATGGTCACCGCCTGTTCAGCCAAAAGATTTCCTCCCTTAATAGTTCGTCGTAAAAAGATAAAAATAATCAAACCGAAGATGACGACTATGGTCAGATAACTCAAAATACCCAAAATGCCGGTTGTCCCAACCATTTCCATTAAATAACTCGGCCCCTTATCAAAACGGATATTCCAGAATCTGCTTTCATTGAATTGGACGGGCTTGAATTTAGCAAAATCAACTAAAAATGTTCCCGGTCCGGAACCTAAAACCGGAGATTCCTTGAGGGATTGCCAGGTTATCCGACCGGCTGTTTGGTAATCTAAAATAACTTCTTCGGGCAAAGACGTTTTGATAAAATCTGAGCCGGTAAAATCTTTAGCCCTGTCTATCAAACCGGTCAAACCGGCCAAGGAAATCAGCAATAAGACAATCGGCAGAATCAGCAGATTAATTCTTTCCCTGAATAAATGCGTCCAGATAGCGGCAATTAGTAAAACAAGCATAACCGCGGCCAAAGTCAGCCAAGCCGCCTGAAAATTAATCCAAACAAGCAAAAGAGCGGCTAAGCCGATTAAGAAATAATTGACGAACAGGAATATTTTTCGTTCTCGACGATTTTTGACTTGCTGGAGAATTATGCCTATTAATAAACTGACCACGGCCACCAGAAAGATGCTTAGTCCCTGAAAAGAGCCGTTCAGCGGATTGAAAGATTTGAAAGACATTACTTGGGGCAATCCCGGAATCTTGGCCCAAAGCCCAAAAAGAGAAAGATAGCTGACAATAACCACCAGCCAAACCGAAGTTAGGAATATCCTGATGATTTTATTCCAAGAAAGCGTTCCTTTCTTGGTTTTGGCAAGCTCAAACTCTGTTATTGCCGAAGCTTGTTCATCTTGACGAGGGATTAAACCTCCTGGGTTAGCCGAAAAAGACCCTTCAGGAAAAGAGGGCTCTTTTCCCGGATTTTGGGCCGGAAAGCTGGCCGGCCAGGCAGTTTTCAGATTATTGACCACTAAAAAATAAAACATCCCTAAGGTTAAAAGAGCAATCGTTGAATCGGTAAATCGCCCGTAAAAACCCAGCCAGGAAGAAATTTTATCTACCGAAAAAATACTGGATAAAATGACAACGGTCATAAAAATCAAAATCCATAAATCCAAAGGAGTCCGATAGAAAGTCAGCCGTTTTTGAACAATAATCATTTTGGTCAACCAAGCTAAAAAGGCCAAGACAACCAAAAAGAACAATAAATACTGCTTATTGAATTCAAAGGCCTCAACAGTCCAAGGCAGCCAGAATAAAGGGATTAAAAAAACCAAACCGTAAATAGCGGTTCTGATGAAAAAATTACATACTTTGCGCATAGATTTTTGCTGTTGCCACCGAGGGTTCAGAAAGGTAATCTCTGAACATCGTCAAGTTACTCTCCTGATTAACGCCCGGAATGACACTTTAATTGGGTGAAAACTTTACTAGGAGCTTTGCTCCTATTAGGAGCAAAGCTCCTAAATACTCCTATTATAACTCTTTTCCAAGGCCTTTTCCAGCCATCGGCAAATCCCTTGGCAACCGGAATAAGCCTGAGGCGGTTCTGGTTGATTAAGGAGCTCTCGCGCTTTCAGGAGTAATTCTGGGATAATGTCC
>CAYXST010000012.1:0-1650 GCA_964467815.1 uncultured Candidatus Saccharibacteria bacterium
CGATATTTTTCTTCTTTTGTTGATTTGGGCATTGTTTTCATATGCCCTCAGATTAGCAGAAAAGTGCAAAATGTCTGTATATATTACCACAAACCTTGACTTTTCTATAAAAACAGTTTATACTTTAGAAAAAAGTAACTTAAAAATTAGGAGGGACAGATGGGAAAATCAATAAGGATTTGGCTGATTTTAACAAGCTTAGTGTTCGGTTTCGGTTGCTCGACAATGCCGCCGTCTCGGCCCGGAACGGTGAAAATTGTCAATCAAAACGAAGGGGCTTACGGTTACGCCACCTTGTTCCGGGGGAATTATTCAAAAGACGATTTATTTGCCCTTAACCCGGCTACCGGCAATCTGGTCTGGGCGATTCCGCCGCTTATTAGAATTCGAATTGAATCGGCTTTAACCAGAGATTTCTGGAAATACCTGCGGCTGGATTTAATCCCGGAGCAGGAATACACTCTCTATATTTTCTGGACCCGTTTCTACGGCCGGGAATTGGGGGAAAGCGTGGTTTCTTTTAAGGCGTACGTTGACCCGCGGAGGAGATGCAATGTCGACCAGCTGGGTATCAGGAATTGCGCCAGCGAAATTGTCTATCTGCCGCGAGTCCAGACGACAACCAGCGGCCGTTTCAGAATTGACAAAACCTTCTATCCGGGCCAGGCAATTAAGGATTTATTTAATTTACCCTAAGAAAGGAAGGTGAGAACGATGAGACAGAAGATTTGGTTATTTTTCATTCTGGTAATGCTTTGTTGCCTCTTATCATGTACTTATCAGGTTAAAGAATATCCAGTTATTGAAGACCCATTAATACCATTAATAAAAGATTTGAGAGAACTGGAGATCGCTTCTTCTCCAAGATATCAGCCAGCCACCGGTTATGAAAATCATTTTATTTTAACTGTATTTAACGGTTTGGCTCATAAGATAAGAGTCAATATCAGCGCCAAGGAGCATTACGATATTGGCCCGGGCAGTCAAGCTGATATTCCTTTTGACCGGGACTGGAGTATTTTTCGATTTATCGCCTTAACTTTACTTGTCCTTGACGGACAAGGTAAAGTTATCGGTACGGAAACAGCCGAAATTAGAATACCTCCCCGTCGTGGAAACTACAGAGGAATTTACGGGGACGTTTGGCATGTTATTCGCGCTCGGCCATTGAGGCAATTATAGAAGCCAGCCTTTGCCAGTCCTCAACGGACAAATTTTCGGCCCTGACCTGCGGATTTAAACCGCGCTCGGTCAGGGCTTTTTTTATTTCTTCTCGGTCTAAGCTTAATTTTCGAGAAAGATTATTGGCCAATTGTTTACGCGGCCAAACAAAACCGGCTTTAACTATTTGGAAGAATTTTTTACGGGATTCTTGACTGGTCATAGCCGGAGGGCGCGGAACAATTTTAATAATGGCCGAGTCAACTTTTGGTTGGGGCCAGAAAGATTTTTTGGGAACAGAGGAAACAATTTTTGGCTGGCTGTAAAATTGGACGGCCACGGCCAGCAAGCTCATTTTGGGCGGTTGAGCGCAAATTCTTTGGGCAACCTCCTTTTGGATTAGAAGAACCATCATTTGGGGCGGTTTTTCGGCCTCTAAAAAAAGACGGATTAAGGGCGAAGTTAAATAATAGGGGATATTGGCGACTA
>CAYXST010000012.1:1750-13754 GCA_964467815.1 uncultured Candidatus Saccharibacteria bacterium
TCCACGGCCACAACCCTTTTGACTTTTTGAGCTAATTGCTCGGTGAGAATGCCTAAACCGGGGCCAATTTCCAAAACAACATCCTCTTTGGAAAGTTCGGCTGCTTGGATAATCTTTTGAAGCGCTTTTCGGCTAATTAAAAAATGCTGGCCCAAGCGTTTGTCCGGCCGGAAATGATATTTTTGGAGAAGTTTTTTAAGGGATAATTCCATGAATTGTGCGGCGTTTCTTCTCTTATGCGTTCAAGTCGCTCAAGGCCTTGAATCCCCGGAACTCAATCAAGTTTTCCGGAATGTCATAGATGAACCGGGAAGGCAGGTTGGCCATAGTTTGTCCATAGAGACGGCGCTGTTGGGCAAAGGTTAAATAGAGCCGTTCTTTGGCTCGGCTAAAACCGACATAGCAAAGCCGCCTTTCTTCTTCCATTTGGTCGGCATTAGAAAGACTTTTTGAATGAGGTAAAATACCCTCTTCGCAGCCAACTATGAAAACAACCGGGAATTCCAACCCCTTGGCGCAATGCAGGGTCATCAGGTTAATCAAGTTTTTGTTAGTTTCCACTTCATCATGATTGGTCATTAAGGAAACTTCTTCCAGGAATTTCTCTAAGCCGAGCCCGGCTTTGAAACGATTATACTTATAGGCCACGCTAAAAAGCTCGCTGATGTTCTCCCAGCGGCGCTCTCCTTCTTCCTGTCCGTCCCTAATATATTTTTCGTAGGCAATGTCTTTAATGATTAAATGGATTAATTGAGTTAAAGATATTTTTTGACTGGCCTGGCGAAATTTATCAATGAGCTGGTAAAATTCTTTGAGTTTAGGTTTAGGAGCTTTGCTCCTATTAGGAGCTTCGCTCCTAAACTCGCTCCTAAAAAGTAGGTCTTTGGTTGTTTTGCCAATACCCCGCGGCGGCAGATTAATAATTCTTTGAGCGCTGATTGAATCATTGGGGTTGGCAATCAATTTAAGATAAGACAGGATATCCTTGATTTCTTTTCTCTCGTAAAATTTGACCGCGCCGATGATTTTGTAAGGAAAGTTTGCTTTTAAAAAGGCCTCTTCAACGGCTCGCGATTGGGCATTGGTTCGATAGAGAACCGTCAAGTCCCTTAAGTTAAAACCTTGACTGATTAAATTTTCTATTTCTTCAATTAAAAAGTTTCCCTCTTCCTCTTCGTTGGCCAATTCGGTTAAACTGATTGGCGCTCCGGCCGGATTTTTGGTCCAGAGATTTTTCTCTCGGCGCTGAATGTTTTTGGTGATGACTTGCTGGCTGGCCGCTAAGATATTTTTGGTTGAACGATAATTTTCCTCCAGAAAGATAACTTTGGCTTGAGGATAATCTTTCTCAAAATTGAGGATGTTGCGGAAATCTGCTCCTCGCCAGCTGTAAATTGATTGGTCTGTGTCGGCGATGAGCCAGATATTCTCATGTATTTGAGCCAAGAGTTTAATTAGCTGATATTGGCTTACATTAGTGTCATGAGCTTCATCAACTAAAAGATATTTCCATTTTTCTTGGTATTTTTCTAAAATATCCGGCTTTTGCCGAAAAAGTTGGACAGTCAGCATAATCAAATCGTCAAAGTCCAGGGCGTTCGCTTTCTGCAGGGCTTCTTGATAGGCCTGGTAAATTCTGGCGATGGTCTGGGGGAAATATTCTCGAGCTTTTTCCTGATAAGTTGGCCAGTCAATCAATTCGTCTTTGGCTCGGGAAATATTCTCTCGGACTGAACCGGGCTTAAATTGTTCCGGATTGATTTGCAGTTCCTTGATGGTTCTTTTGACCAAAGAGAGCTGGTCGGTTTCATCATAGATAACGAAATTTTTTTCATATTTCGCTTGGGGAGATTTGTCTATTTCCTGACGGAGGATACGTAGACAAACGGCATGAAAGGTGCCGATGGTCGGCCAGCGACGGCTATTTGACAAAGAGGGCAGTAATTTATTGACTCTTTCTCTCATTTCTTGAGCCGCTTTATTGGTAAAAGTGACCGCCAAAATATTTCCAGCCGGGACGCCTTTTTGAACGAGGTAAGCAATTCGATAAGTCAGGCATCTCGTATTATGATTGACAAAACCGTTCCCCACAAACGAATGAGTTATCGGGACAGTGAAGTCGTAAACCGTTTTGTCTCGCTCCTTTTTTATAGAAGAAATTGGGTCAAAAAAGAAATTTTGAGCCAAATTTTTAAGATAGCGGACATCATCATTTTCATACCTTTTAGGGATAAAGGACAAAATACGCATTGTTTGAGCGGCCGAAGGCCGTCGATCGTTTTTGAAATAATGACTAATCGGGAGAGCCTTTTCTTTTTTGCCTAAGATAATATTATGGGCATCATAGGGACAGTATTTTCGTAAAATTTGAGCTCTGATCCGTTTAAGCCTTTTGGTCTGATAGGGCATTACTTCAACATTAGGATTAGTTGGTTTTTGGACTATTTTCTTCAGGGTCTGTATTTTATTTAGTTGATACTTGAAACCAACTAATCGTTCAAATACGCGCAATGAATTGCCCATAACACAAATCCGCCAATAATTATTTTGAGGATATTTTTTAACCTTTTTTAGTTTTAGAGAAGACCTAATGCCTATGTTCAGAAGACAGGATTGAACTTGGCGAGATAGTTTTTTCGAGGCTGTCGTATACTCAAAAGTAACTCCATGAACACCCGCGTCTGTATCAAAAAGTCCCTGGAGAAAAGCGATTACTGCTTCTCGAGACGCTTGCATTATGGATTTTGGAATAGTTTTATATTTTGAAAGAACCATTTTCAATCCCATGTTTTCGAGTTTTCTTCTTATGGCAATAGAGTAAATATAGTGAGTGACTGAATTTGTTCCTTTTTTGACATAAGTAGAGACTTTTTTGTGTCCGAATAATGACTTAACTAATTGTTTAAATTTCTTGGGAAGATATTTTCCGCTTTCGGCAAGACCAATTCCCCATTTAGTTGCCGTTAATACGCCATCGCCGGTTAAAAGACCCATGAAATAAGCTAAATCTGCAGAAATTTTTTTCTTGCCCCAAAGATTATTATTGAGGGAAATGGCGATAATTTCATTGCCAATAAAATCCTTTAATTGTTTATATTCGAGATAGCCATTTTTGTTAATAATAAGAATTGGGTGTTCGGGAGTGCCTGATATTTGGTACCCGCTTTTTGTGGTTATCTTGATAACTGGCGATTTCTTAAAGCGAAACCAATGGCTGGTATTTTTTATTATTTTTTTACCTGTTTTCAGACAATAACCAGCAGTTTTGGCCTGACATCGAGAGGAAGGATTTTTAACAGAATAAAATTGAGGGACTTCCTTTATTTCGAACATTCCCTGGTTGGTAAAAATTATGGTTTTGCCGGTAACGCATTTACCACTACCCGGTCCGGCGATAACCAAAACCGGCCCTCCTTGGACCGTAACCGCTTCTTTTTGTTTTGGATTAAGCGAAGAAAGAATATCCATCTGATTGATAGAAATTTTTGGCTGGGGCCTGTCCTAATCATTTTGAGGGGCCTAGATGACAAAAGGTAACAACGGCGATGGAATAATAGTTAGGGACTCTTTTATCATCTCGGAGCAGCCGCTTAAATAATAAGTGGAATACTGACTAATTCACGGCGGCTGCGTCCTCGAAAAATGATTAGGACAGGCCCCGCTTATTCTACTTCCTCCCACATATCGGTTTGGTAATTTTCTTTGGTCGGGAAATAGGGCGGCGGATTGTATAATAAATTATTATCGTAATTCAGTTCAACGTTTTCAAAACCGGCCGCCCAGCACCAAAGCCAAGAGCAATACTCTCCGCCGAATTCGCCCAAATAATTGGCGGCGATTGACCCGTTGATGGTCAAAACGCCTAATTGGTCGCCGAAATCTTCCCGACCGATTTGGCCTTCTTTGGCCACTAAAGCGGCGTTAATTTCTAAGTCAGGGTCGCCGGCCTCTTTATCAATCATGATATTGTCTTGAGCGATTAAGCCGAGATTGGCCTGCTCATGATTATACAAAAGGTCGTCTTGGATAATAATGTCGGCCAAATTGTTGGCTCCCGGCAAGTCTGCTCCGGACAAATTGGCCGCTCCAACGGTAATCTGGTTGGGGCCGATTTTACCCCTGACCCAGAGAGTCGCTTCGGAGAAAATCAACCGTTCCTCCGGCCAAGGATAATTGCCCAAGAAATCCGAGCTGTCAAAAGACGGCAAAAACCAGCCCGGAAAACTCCAGCCGGTCGTTTTGTAAATATCAATAGTTGAATTATTTTTTAGTTCAATCAAATAGCCGGAGGGGTTCCAGAATTCAATCAGGCAGAACCAGCTAAAGGGCCAACAGTGTTTTTCGGGCGGACCGAGATAATAATCGGTTCCCCAAGTCAAATTCTTCATCGTTTCCATCTTGCCGACCAAGATATTGAAATCAATAATTGGCACCCCGTCCTCCCGGCCGCCTAAAAAGACCTCGGCCGGTTCTTTGGTCGTCCAGACGCCCGGTTCTACTTCTTCTTCGGTGAGCGGGTCTGGATGAGTGGTATCTGAGGCGGTGGCTAAATTATAGATGGCTCCGTCAACTCTTAAGTCCTCGTTGGAATGAGCCCGCCCCTTAACGGTCATTCCTTCAGGCAAGAAAGCTCGGTGATTGATAAGAATAACATATTCTCCCCAAGAGGGTTTTCTTCTTCGCGTCTGAACGGCTCTTTCCATTTCGGGATAATCATTGGTCCAGCCGGTTGATTTAATCAGGACAGCATTGCCCCCGGGCAAAGGCGGCGTAATTTCTAATTGATACCGGCCGATAATTGAGCCCTGCTGGTCTTCAAAATCGTTTTGATACGGTTCGGGATAGCCGATGGTTTGACCTTCGGCCCAAAATTGAAGCTGTTCTTCTTCGCTTAACCCCTCTAAAGCATGGGCCAAATACCATTGATAATATTCAATGCCCGATTCGGCAATGTGGAAGGATTGTTCTTTGGCGACCATTCTTTGGCTGACGCGGTACTGAAGGAGAATATATCCAAAGAAACCGGCCAAAATCATTGAAAAAATAGAGCCGAAGACTAGAACTAAAGTTAAAATACTTCCCGATTGATTTTTGCTGGTTGGCATCATAAGAGTGATTCGAGGCGCGTTACTGCTTAGTGTTTCTTAGTTGGCTCTTTGATTGAATATCTAAAACGTTGGGGGCTCGTTCCGGGTTAATATCTATTTTCATCTTGATACCGATCAGGGTAACTTCGTCCAAAAGGTCGCCGGCCACCGGCGTCTCCAGAGGCAAATCGGTCTCTTGGCCGGCGTAGGACTGGTCATAGTAATAGAATAAAGGAGTAGAACTGGTATTTTTGACACATTCAGAGACAATCCTTATTTCTTCAGAGCCGCTATAATCAACCGGCTGGCCGGCTGGTTTGCTCACGCCCTTTTTTAATTGTTCCTCTTCTAAGAAATAACGGACTCTTTCCACTTGGTCGTCTTTGTCAATATCGCTGTAAAAAATGAGCTCAAAATCCCGGCACGACTCTAAAAGATAAGTGCCGCTGTCCGACTGAATGGCTTCTCTTATTTCCTTGGTTATTTGACTGACTCCTCGACG
This sequence comes from uncultured Candidatus Saccharibacteria bacterium, assembly GCA_964467815.1. Taxonomy (GTDB): domain Bacteria; phylum Patescibacteriota; class Minisyncoccia; order Portnoybacterales; family UBA2143; genus CAYXST01. The sequence goes on from CAYXST010000012.1 coordinate 7,340, forward strand.
GGCGCTATCAATGGCCGAGGCCTGGGCAAGAGAAAATCCTTGAGCCCGATAAGTGTAAATTAAAAAGCCGCTCAAGGCAGTCAAGGCAAAAACAAATATAGCTAAAAAAACTACAGTTTCAATGAGAGTCAGTCCTTTTTGTTTGGCCGAAGATGATTTCATCATTCTAAGGGAGTTAATTCAACGGTTCTTTCGGTAAAATAGTCGATGGTTTGGCTTGTTTGATAGTCCTGATAGCCGGCTTTAGAAACAGAAAGGTTGTAGTCTCCATTAGCTAAATCCGCTTCATCAAAGGGAAAGACGGCGATACCGTCTTCATTGGTTTGGCAAACCTTGTCATAGTTCTGATTATAGAGGCGCGCATTTGCCTTAAAGAGGCCTTTGTCGGTGGAAGCGTCTTTAACCAAGAGACGCAGACGGGGCTCATCCATGGGAGCCAAGGTCAGGACGATTGATTGCTGGCTGTCCGCTTCAACAATAAGCGGTCTTTCTAAATTAGGCGTCAGAACCGCGTATGCGGAGCTGGTTACCTCGAAATAGTATTCGCCGGGGCTCATTTGATTAAGCTGTTTTTGTCCGTTGTCGTCGGTAATCAGTTCGTCTCTCTCGTAGGAGTAAACGACCGAATCGTCAGCCGGATTTAGGCCGATAGCCCGGCCTCCTTTAAGAGTAAACGGAATAAAAGACAGGGGCTCGTTTTGGTCATCAACTGTTTTAACGTTGATAACGCTCACCTTGGCAATCAGAAAATACCTGATTGTTTTGTCTCCCTCAACCAGTTGGCCGTGGGAATATTCCGGTTCCGGATCAAAGGTAGCTGAGGCCGAATAGGTTCGGTGTTCGTCATAGCCGGTCTGGCTGACATGAATTTCATAAGCGTCCGAAGGCGGCAAGCCGGGCCGGCTTAACCAGCCGTTGTCGTCGGTGGCGGTTATCAGATAAACGGCTGGCTCAACCTGATCGTTGATTATCTCTGCTTGGGCATTGGCCACCGCTTGGCCGGACTGACTATCGTTGGCATAAAGAGAAAGGGTGCCGCCGCCAACCTCTGATTCCAAATTAGGCGGGCTGAAATTGGCCATGAGAACGACTGACTTATTTAAATTATGTTCTGACCAGCTCACTTCAACCCGGGCTTTCTTGTAATCGGCCGCCGATTCATCTTCCGGACTCAAACCGTCAAAAGGGTCGTCAACGTAAATAATTTCGGTGGCAATGGCATAAAGCCGGTTGTTGACTTCTTCTTCTCTGGTTTGGGGAATTTGACCGGCCGGGATGCCGCCTTGGCTGCCGATATCCTGATAAGATAGATTTCTGATTATCTCTATTTGTTCGTTGGCTAAAGACAAAGCGACGATTTTGCTCTGAGACTGGAAGAGTACTTTGAAAAGCAGTTGGAAGGCGCCGAAAATACCGACCATGACAATAACCAAAAGAGCTGTTCCAACAAGAACATCTATGAAGGTAAAACCATTTTTATTCTTCATCATTGCTAATTTTACCACAAAAAAACAGCTCTGGCTACAGGCCTGTTTTAAGCATGCTCTCTGCTGTTTCAATGAAGCGGCAATCGCTCAATCGTTTAAATGCCGCTCATCATTGAATACATCGGTTGAAGCATTGAAACGGCAAAAAAGCCGACGGCCGCCCCGATAACAATCATAATGATCGGCTCAATAACCGAAGATAGGTTTTTGGTCGTATTATCAACCTCTTCCTCGTAAAAATCAGCCAGATTTCCCAGAATTTCGCTTAAGCTGCCGGTCTGTTCGCCCACCTGGACTATTTGAGCGACCATTGGCGGATAAAGCTCCTGATAAGCGCTTAAGACATCGCTTAAGGGCTTGCCTTTTTGGACTTGTTCGGCTGAAATCAAGAGAGTTTCTTTGAAATAGATGTTGCTCAAGGTGCCGGCCACTATTTGGAGGGCCTTGACAATGGCCAGGCCGCTGTCAATTAACGAGCTGAGGGTTCGGGCAAAACGGGCCGAGTTGATTTTTTGAATCAAGCTGCCTAAAATGGGCAGCTTCAGGTAGAGTCCGTCAAGGATTTTTTTGACCTTTTTGTTTTTTAAGCCGAGGCGCAAGAGAACGATTAGGACGACTAAGAAAATTATTCCCAAAAGGAAATGTTCCTGAAAGAAATTGCTTATCCAAATAATTATTTGAGTGCTTAAAGGCAGGTCTATTTTTAATTCGGTGAAGACCTCGGTTAATTTAGGGACAACCGTAATCATCATCAAGATGCCGATGCCGAGCATGGCCACAACAATGACGGCCGGATACATCATCGCTCCTCTGACCCGGCTGACTAATTGATGGTCTTTGTTCATTTGCTCGGCTAAAATTTTAAGGACTTTATCTAAATTACCGCTGGCTTCGCCGACTCGGACCATATTAACAAAGAGCTCGTTGAAAACCTTGGGATATTTAGCCAAGCTGTCGCTGAAGGGCTGGCCGCGGCGGACATTCTCCTCTATCCGGCTGATAATCTTTTTAAATTTGGCATTTTTGGTTTGAACGGATAAAATCCTTAAGGCCTCGTTTAAGGAAAGTCCGGCCTTGACCATAATGGCCAAATGCCGGCTAAAGAGCATTTTCTCAACCAAAGAAATGTGACTAATTCTCTGAAAAAAGCTTTTGAAGTTAAAACGGCCGGTTTTTTCAGCCCGGCCAATCTCTTCGGCTGAAATTAAAAAAAGACCCTGACGGCGAAGCGAGTCGGCTAACCTATGGAGGTCGGTTGCTTCTAAAGCGCCCGTTTCGGTCTGGCCAGTTTTATTTTTAGCTGTATAGAGATAAGAGGGCATAATTAGCGCATAAGGTTTGCCCTTTCGGGTTATGTTCTTCTTGCGTCCGAAAAGACAACTCCTTAAAACAAGTAGTCCTATATCACTCACTGGTTACTCTTAAAACTTCTTCAATGCTGGTGATTCCTTGAACCGCTTTAACAAAGCCGTCTTCGGCTAAAGCAAGCATACCTTCTTTTCTGGCTTGCTCTTCAATGTGGCCGGAAGTGGCTTCTTTGATAATCAATTCTTTGATTGATTCGCTGATTTCCAGGACTTCGTAAATGCCAATGCGTCCTTTATAGCCATCCGGACAATCAGCTGATTTAGACGGTCGGAAAAAATCAATGTCCGACCAATTGGCCTTGTCCGGAATAATCTTTTCTTCTCGAAGCATTTTAAGCATTTTCGTCAAGTCAAATTGTTTCTCTAATCTTTTCAGTTCAGCCGCTTTAAGCCTGTATTTTTGCTTGCCTTCCGGGCAAAGGCGGCGGACTAAACGTTGGGCAATAATTAAATTGGTTGTTGAGGCAATCAAGAAAGGCTCTGCTTTCATATCAATTAGGCGGGGAAAAGAGCCGGCCGCGCTGTTAGTATGCAGGGTGGAAAGAACCAGATGGCCGGTTAAAGCGGCGTTGACGGCCAGACCGGCGGTTTCGTTGTCTCTGATTTCGCCGACCATGATAATATCCGGGTCCTGGCGGACTAAAGCGCGCAGTCCGTTGGCGAAGGTCAGGCCGATTTTTGGCTTGACCTGGGTCTGGTTAATCCGGGGCATGCGATATTCAATCGGGTCTTCAACAGTGGAAATATTGACTCCCGGTTCATTGAGTATGTTCATTATTGTATAGAGGGTGGTTGTTTTACCGGAACCGGTCGGCCCGGTGACCAGAATGAGGCCGTGCGGTCTTTTGATATTTTGGTGAATCTGTTCCAGGGCCTCGCTTCTGAGGCCCAGTTTTTCCAAGGTCAGGCCCTTGGTTTCTTCGGGCAATAGCCGCATAACAATCTTTTCGCCGTCGTAGACCGGCAGGATCGAGACTCGGAAAGAAATCTTGTATTCTTCGGTTTCTATTTTAAAGCGGCCGTCTTGGGGCAAACGCCGTTCGTCTAATTTCAGATTGGCAAGAACCTTGAGGCGGGCGACAATGCCCGAGTGGACATTTTTAGGCAGAATCATCATATTGTGTAAAATTCCGTCGATTCGGTAGCGAACGACAATTTCTTTTTCCATGGGCTCAATGTGAATATCCGAGGCCTGCTGTAAAATAGCGTGCTTGAGCAAAGTTTCAACGATTCTGATAATCGGCATCTGTTCGGCTGCTTTTTCCAATTCTTCCTTGCTTTCTTTCTCGTCCTTTTCCGGCAAAGCGACTATTTTTGATTCTTCTTTGATAAATTCGCCAAATTCGGCCTCCAGGCTTTTTTGGTATTGTTTCAGAGCGTTTTTTATGCTGGCCTGGTTGGTCAGGCGAGGCAGAATTTTCAGATCGGATTTTTTCTTGATAAATTCAATCGTTTGCAGGTCATCCGGACGGAGCATGGCCACTTCCAGGTCTTTGCCTTTTTGGCGGAAGGCGATAATGTGATGCCTTCGGGCAATCGGTTCGGGAATAATTTGAAGAATTTCTTTGGGAATGGTTTCTTTTTCCAAATCGACGAAAGGAATGCCTAAAATATAGGCCTCTAGCTTGGCCAGTTGCTCCTGAGTAATGATTTTTTCTTCAACCAAAACTCGAGCCAATTCTTGCTCGGTCTCTTTGGCTTTTTTCTCGGCCCGGCCTATTTTTTCTTTACTGGCCAGACCGGCATCAAGAATAAAGGCCTTAAGTTGTGAGTCCTCCACTTGCATAAAGGAAATCTATTTGAGAGTCTCTTTAATTTTCTTAACCACCTCGTCTAACTCATAGTTGGCTTTGACCAGGTAGGTGGTTGCTCCTAAAGAAAGAGCTTTTTCCACGTCAGTCCCTTCTTCCAGGTTGGTCAAGACAATTACGGGAATATTTTTGGTTATTTCGTTTTTTTTCAGTTCCTCAAGCACCTGGAAACCGTCTTTTTTGGGCAGAATCAGGTCCAGAAGAATTAAATCCGGCTTAAATTCTCTGGCCATTTCCAAGCCAAGCTGACCGTCTAAGGCGCTTTTTATTTGATAGCCCTCCTTTTCTAAAAATTGGCCGACTGCTTTTTGTAAATTAGGTTCGTCCTCAACGAAAAGAATTGTCTTCATAGTTTCAGAGAACAACAAACAGTTAACAAAGAACAATTTTGTTCATTGTTTATTGCTTATTGTTCTTTGGTTTAATTGGTAATTCAAACCAAAAAACGGACCCCTGGCCTTCTCGGCTTTGGAAGCCCATCTTGCCGCCCGAGGCCTTGATAATCGCTTGGCTGATAAAAAGGCCTAAGCCGGTTCCTTCGGTTTGATATTTCATAATATTGCGGCTGCGAAAGAATTTTTGGAAAATTTTGTTTTGGTCTTTTTGAGGAATGCCGACGCCGTCATCTTGGGCTTGACAGATAACCGACCGATTTTTCTTTTTTAAGACAATTTTGACCCGACCCTCTTTTCTAATATATCTAATAGCGTTGTCAATTAAGTTCTGGAGAACTATCTTAATCGCCTGGCGGTCGGCCGAGATTAAAGGAATATCTTCATGGCTGACCAACGATAATTTAACATTGCTGGATTTGGCCAAAGAGCCATAGTCTTTAAATATGTCTCGAACAAGCGCCTCTAAGGAAAGTTTTTCCGGCCGAACGACCAAACGGCCTTGTTCAATGCGGGAGACATTAAGCAAATCATTGATTAAATCGCCCATTTGCTGGTTGCTTTCTTTAATCGTCTTTAATTTGGCTAATTGCTCTTCGGTCAGTTGGCCGGCTTTTTCATCCATCATCAAATTAAGCGTCCATTTGATGCTGGTTAAAGGAGTTCTCAATTGGTGAGAAACGATACTGACGAATTCTGATTTAAGCTGATTGGCCTGGGCCAATCTTTCAAACCCCTGGACAATAAAGTAGTTGATAATTGTTAGAATGGCCGCGACCAGAATGACAATCAAGGCGACTATTTCCGGCTGTTCAGTGTAACGAAGAGCAATCAAATAGCTTCCGAGCATGGTCAGAATAGTAATCAGGCCCATCAGCAGGAACAGAAAACTGGGGCATTGCCAAAGAGACAGTTGATAACGACGGCATTGTTTGACGAAATTTATTTTCTGTAAAACTTCTTTGAGCGGCATAAGCAGATATTAATAAAAGTATATCATAAACAGAAAAAACAGCCAATCTAATAAACGGCATTGACCTTTCGGAGGTTATCTCTTAAAATATATCTTAACGGGGCGTGGCCTAGCGGCTTAAGGCGTCGGCTTTGGGAGCCGAAGATCGCAGGTTCAAATCCTGTCGCCCCGACGCGGGTGTCGCTTAATGGTAAAGCTCAAACCTTCCAAGTTTGTGACGTGGGTTCGATTCCCATCACCCGCTCCACAATTTGACTTTCAGGAATTTCCCCGACTTTTTCGTGGGCGGCGCCGAGCGCCGCCCATTGATTTTGTGGCTCGCCGCGCAAAGCGCGGCTCGCCAAACAGAGGTTCGAGCCAAAGATTTCTTTGGCTGCGACCTTTT
>CAYXST010000013.1:0-12202 GCA_964467815.1 uncultured Candidatus Saccharibacteria bacterium
TTTAATAAATTAATTAATCAAAACTGTTGCGTTAAAAGTTAGAAACTAAGTAATCATATAGCGATATTTTAATTTATTAATTATTAGCATCTTCTGCCACCACCGCCCTTACCTCCGTCCCGACCATCCCGTACATTTTTGTTTGTTTACTTCGTAGTTCGTAATAAAAAGGAATAATTTATTTATTTTTAATTATCTCTTTAACCAAGAGCTAATTGTCGTTCCGGATTATGCGAATTAATAGCTTTCTCGATGTATTGTAATTGTTTATTAACCCTGAATATTAGCGCTTTAAATCCTGAAAAAGATTTAGTAATTAAATCATGTAAATTGATTTTAGCATTAAACAAAGCGTTCTGGAAATTACTAAGCGAAACCTTTAATCTGCTTTCAATCTCTCTATACGAACTCTGAACTCTTACATCAAAGGGTGGCGGGTGGGGTTAGTTTTGGTTGTTTTGTAGATACTCTTTTATTCTGTCGCTATCTTCGTTTTCTTTATCACCCTTAAAATAAAGTTCAATAAACTCAATTCGCTGTTCTTGCTCAAAATAAGAATAGACAATACGAAGCGATCTATCACGTAGCGCTCGGCACGCCATTCGTGCTTTTACAATTTTTACGATTTGAGAAGAATAAACGATGACAAAGTTTTTCCCAACACCTGTCGGAGCAGTAACAAGAATTTTCTTAAACTTTTCAAAATCGTCATCAAGCGTTTTGTATTTTTTAAAAAGCCGCTTAAATTCTTTTTCAAATTCTGCGAGAGCATCAAAGCGGTTCATATTCTCTTATTGATGTTTCTTCGGGTCGATAGAATACATGCTCGTACTCCAGCGGTTCCCTGTCTTTTGCCGCAACCCATGGCGTATCAAGGTGAGACAATGCGGAAATTTGCGTCGCGGTTAGATCGCCAAGACGGTCGATTTCCCAATCAATATGTGCAAGCTCTTGAGCCGAAAGGGCGGACAAGCTTAACGGCTCGTTCGGATTGACGAGATATTTGGTTTGTTCATGCTTATAAAACTTGCTCTTGATTTTCTCCACCTTGCCTTCTTTTTCCAAACGCTCGATAAACTTGGCAAACATCAGGGGGGTGGGGCCAAAATGATTTTTGATGTATTTTGCGCCAATTAATTGCTCCTCAAACTTTTCATAATAATCAAAATCAATAAAATACAGTAATTTATAGAGTACTGTTTGCCCGATGTTTGGCTTACCGCCGATTTTTGCCAGAATATACAAAAGCGTCTGTTCAAATTTTTCCGCTTTCTCTTGCGGGACGTTGATACGAATTTCGTCCCCGGAGCCTTGTTTTTGTTTCTTTTTACCCTCAATCTTTACGACTGTTTTCGTATCTTTTTTTCCATCCAAAAAATTTTTAAGCGACATATCAAAAATAGCCGCGAGCTTCTTTGCCTCGGAAATAGTAAGCTCTCGCTTCCCATGCTCAATTTGCATGTAGGTCGGACGGGACATACCAAGTTCTGACGCAAGGTATTCCTGCGTCAGTTCGCGCTTGGTACGCTGTTGTTGGATGAATTTTCCAAACATAATTATATTTTATCTCGCTTTTTGCGGTTGGCGTGTATTCGTTGGTGTTTGACCTTTCATTGTAAGCGATGTAGGATTTCTTGTCAAGAGCCGTGTAAAGAAAGTTATACACACCCTATATTTCAGCCAAAACCTGACCGATTTTCCCTTCCATCAGCTCAACCAGGCGGCGGTTAGAGGCGATGATTTCTTCTTCCTTTTCCACTTCGGCAACGAGCTGTTTTTGGATTTCTAACGGAAGTTCTGAAGTAGAAGAAAAACGGCAACTTCTCAACTTTTTACTTCAGAACCTTAAATTACAGGGTAAAAACCTCGTTTTTGAACTTAAAACACCGTTTGATACGGTGCTTCAAGTCTCAAAGTGTTCTAATCTGCTCTGCGGGCAGGATTCGAACCTGCAACCTAGTGGTTACACTAATCCCTAAATTTCTTTAAGGCGTGGACTATATCATCCCCCTGATTAAAAACCAGGGCGCTCTGGTATCTAGTCTCTACGGGGGTCGCTTAAGACGACCTTCCCACGGTGTTGACTTAACTAAGCGTTCACCGTTATCCCAAAGTTTTTCCCTTAAGATTTCTCCTAAGGGCTGCCTCTTGACAGCCACCCGCTCTACCGTTGAGCTACCGCAGAATATTTGATTGTCAGCTATATTTTACTATAAAAGGATTGAAAAGTAAACCCTCGGTTTTTCCACTTAAAGGGTCGCCCTTTCGAATACATAGAGGACACGTATCTCGAGATTCCACGCCCTTGCGAAGCAAGGACGTGGTCGAGAGGTACGCCCTTAGGCAAGGGACGTGATTCTCAATGGCAATCCTTTACTCTCCCGCTTTGCCTAAAGCATCAAGCGTGGTTTCCGCGCATTTCGGCCAAGAAAATGATTGGGCTCGGGCTAATCCCTTTTCGGTCAATTCCCGGCGCAGCTCTTGATTAGTCAGCCCTTGATAAATAGCATAAGAGATTGCCTCTATGTTTGAATTGTCTTGAATATAAATAGCTGCCGGACCGGCTACTTCCGGAAGAGAAGCCAAGGAACTGGTCACGACCGGCAGACCGCAGGCCATCGCCTCTAAAACCGGCAGACCAAAGCCTTCGTAATCGGAAAGCCAAACTAACAAATCGGCCGCGTTATAAAGAGCAGCCAAATCTTGTCCTTGAAGATAATCCTGGCGCAAAACAGCTTGACGACCAAGTTTTTGATTAACTTCCTCGACCAAACTATCAACATCAATAAAAGGTGCTGTATGATTGATTCCGACAACCAAAAATTGATAGTCATCCGGTTTAGAAGCTTCGCTTCTCAATTTTTGAGAAGCGAAGCTCCTAAATGCCTTGATTATCTCCGGCAAATGGCGGCGCTTGAAAATTGAGCCGACACAAAGAATGAATTTATCTTTAATCTGATATTTCTTTTTAATCTCCGCTAATTTATTCTGGTCAGCTATTTGCTTAAAACTGGTGTCAGCCGCCTCCGGAGTGACAAAAACTTTTTCAGGATTAACTTGGTATTCTCTCAAAACCTCTTTCTTGCTAAATTCGGAAGGAACAAAGATAACTTTTGCTTTTCGGGCGGAAATCTTGGAAAATTTTTTAAGCAGGATTTTATCCCAAACGCTCGGCCAGTTATATAAATCGGGCCGGGCCTGGTAAATGATATCGTGGAGAGTCAAGGCGATTTTGCCCTGATAAAAAACCGGTCCTAAATAGTCCGGACAAAACAAAATATCAACTCTGTCTTTTTTAGCCGCTTTGGGCAAAAGATAATGCATAAAAAAAGCGTTGCTCTTTGAGTGAAGCAGTTTTTTTTCAAACAAATTGGATAAGCGCAAATCGGGAATTTCTTTTTTAAAATAGAGAATAAACCTTAAATTTTGAGGCAATTCAAATTTATCCCACTGTTCAAGCAGGTTTAGCAGATAACGACCGACACCGGTCGGCTGTCCTTCTAAATTGTGAGCGTCAATGCCAATTTTCATAGCTTGCCTTCAAAGGATTTGCCTTCAAAGGGTCGCCCTTTCGGACACGTCCTTTGCTTCGCAAAGGGCGTGATCCTCAATGGCAACCCTTGTTATCAAAGGGCGCGCCTCTCGACCACGTCCTTGCTTCGCAAGGGCGTGGAATCTCGATGTACGCCCTTTTCTAGAAAAGGGCATTCTCAATGGCAACCATTTATCAAAGGGCGTTCAATAGCAATCCCTACCTTAATCTTCCTCGATGGCCCAAATAAAAATCCTTAATGCCTAAGAGAATATATTTAGCCCAAAGCCGCCGCTTGGGAAAGAAAATTAACTTAATTACCTGTTTTTTAATCCGCCAAAGTGCGTCTAAATGGACCAAGGGTTTAATATGCCAAGGAGCGTAGCGTTGAGCCAGAATTAAACCGTTTCTAACGTGATAATAAATATAGGAAGGCGAGCCCTCGATTGAGCTTTGAGAGCCCTTGTGCCAAATGCGGGCCCCGGGGACAAAAATACATTTGAAGCCGGCTTGACGGGCCTTCAAGGACCAATCCGTATCTTCGTAGTACAAAAAATATTCTTCGGGCATTAAACCGATTTTTTCAACAACTTCTTTTTTAATTAATAAACAGCAACCGGTAACATATTCAGTTTCCTGAAAAGCCGGCCGGTCATATTGGCCTTTGTCGTTTTCGCCCCAGCCCCGCATTTCGCCCTTATTGGACAGCCAATTGACTTTGCCGCCGGCAAACCAGATTCTTTCTTGCTTTGCTGAAGTATTGCCCAGCTCCTTTTCTCTATTAGCTAAGTAGATTTTTAGCCCCAAAAGGCCGAACTTTTTATCTTTCTCTCCTGCTTCTATCAGTTTGGTCAAAAAATCCCGGCTGACAATGGTGTCATTATTTAACAAAAGGACATAATCAGCCCCGTGTTCCAAAGCGTATTTAAGGCCGACATTATTGCCGCCGGCAAAACCCAGATTCTCCTTGTTGTAAATAATTTTAATTCCCGGCTCCGGGACAATCGGCCGCTGGTCGGAGCCATTATCAATAATGACTACCTGCTCATTAAGGTAGTCATTATTTTTCAACGATTCCAGGCATTCTAAAGTGTCTGACCAGTTATTCCAGTTGAGAATGATAATAAAAACTTTTGGAGACATCTATAAAATTAATGAGAGCGGTTCCCCTATTCTTGACTAATAGCCAAAAGTTCAACGTCAAAAATAAGGTTGGCCTTGGGCGGAATCGGACCGTTCGGCACGCCAGTTTCCCCGTAGGCCAATTCCGAAGGAATATATAATCTTCTTATCTCGCCTATTTTCATGCCGACTAATCCTAAATCCCAGCCCGGAATAACCTGTCCTGCTCCTAAAGTAAAAACAAAAGGCTGTTCTCTGTCTAAGCTTGAATCAAATTTAGTCCCGTCTTCCAAAACGCCGACATAATGGACCGTTATTTGGTTACCGTTTTCGGCCGCCTGACCAGTCCCTTCTTTGAGAATGGCTGCTTTAAGTTCATCTATGACAACTTTTTCTTCGTTTGTCTGGCCTTCTTCACCGTTTTGGCCGGTTGTCGATTCCGTTTCCTGGTTCTCAAAATCGCCGGGGTCTATTCCTTCAAATTCATCATTTTTGACAAATTGCGAAAAAACATAAAGCCCCAAGGCAATAAGAATTAAAATAACAATGGCAAAAATAGTGTTTTTCATAACCTGAATTTCTTACCTGTTTTGCTGGTTTCTGATTCTTAATTCTTGAAAAAGCTCGTTTTTCGCTTCTTTCAATTCTTCGATCCCTTCTTTAATCGCCGGAACAGCCTGTTCCAATTCGTCCAAGATTTCCATTTGCATAATCCGTTGTTCAATTCTCCGTTGATTGTCTTCCAGTCCTTCTTGTAATCTTTCTTTCAATTCTTCTTTATTCTGGAGCCGATTCATCGTTTCGCCAAATCTTTCCAGATGCCTCTCTCGATTTTCTCTGATAACTTCCATCGCTCTTTCCGGCACCTGTTCCTCTAATTTCTTCAAAATTTGCTGATGAAGTAATTGATGGTCGGTATATTTATCCAAGAAAGTTTTTAATTGAGGCGCTTCGGGATTTTCTCCTTTAAATTCTTCTATCCGGGTATTGATTTTTTCAATCGTTTCCTGATATTTTTCGTCAGCTTTGGCCAGTTTTTCTTGGAGGACTGGGCCATCTACGTTTTCCCCGACTATTTCCCTAACCTTAATTAACTGCTGGCTGGCTTTTTCTAACTGCCGCTCCGACTTTTTAATCGGGTCAAAAGTGAAAAATATCTGGACATCTCTGACAATATTAGTTAACCAAGAAAAAGGCCCTGATTCTTTTATCCCTAAATCTTCAGCGGTTATCTCAACCGTCCCGGCGTCTTGAGCTAAAACGGCTGAAAAGAATAAAAAGGATAAAGTCAACGAGGCTATCACAAAAGACTTTTTTAACATAGTCTTGTTTTAATTACTTATCCTGAATATAGATTTATGCCTCAAGCGGATAAAAATAAATTCAAGCAAACAATTCTTAGTTTATCCATTTTAACATAAACCAAGAAAATATATCAATGGATTCATACAACTACTTGACTTCCTAATTAGAAAGGACTATAATCTAAATGTAAGTTTTCTCAATAAGTTTTCTCTTTCCTTATACGATTTTTTTACCGACTTGATGTCGGGAGGTGTAAGTTAATAAGATTTTATTCTTAAGAAAGTAGAAACCAAGCCTGTTAGTCAAAAATCATCTAATGAGGCGAAAAATGAGAACAGGTCGGCTTACACTAATCATATAAGGGAATAGGCCTCTTGGCTAATAATTTTCGTAGCGAAATTTCCAAATTTTAGCAGAAAACTTATTAGGTAAAAGGTCTAAAGTATGGCTAAAAAATTATATGTTGGCGGTTTGTCTTATGACACGACCGAAGACGGATTGAAAGAAGCTTTTGCTAAGGCCGGTACCGTTGAATCAGCGACTGTTATCACTGATAAGATGTCCGGTCGTTCAAAAGGTTTCGGCTTTGTCGAAATGTCTTCCGACGAAGAAGCTCAAAAAGCTATGGAAATGTGGAATGGCAAAGAGCTTGATGGTCGGACCTTAACGGTCAATGAAGCCCGTCCGATGGAAGAGCGCGCTCCGCGAAGAGATTTTAATCGCGGCGGCGGCGGTCGCGACAGCCGCGGCGGCGGTCGTTGGTAAAGCAACACCGCTCAATTAAAAAACACTCGCTTCAGGCGAGTGTTTTTTAATTGGTTGCTAGCCAAACCAGAAACAAAATTAAGCAACCAATAAAATAGGCGTATCCCATATTTGTAAAATCAATTGGGCGGACTAAAGCTTATCTAATATACCCTGCTCCATTCAGAGGCGCATAACTCCATTTGTCGTCAGGCAATTCTTCCAAATAATTCATCTGGAATTCATTGCCATGAGTCTGATAATAATCGTAAAATTCAGGAGTAATCTCATAGACCTCGTCCGTTTCCGGATTATACAACCGGCTATAACCCAAAGTAGCGTCGCTTTGTTTCTCCGACATTCTCTGTTCCGATTCCAGCTTACTGTTCCAAACGTCCATAATCGTATCCGAGGTCTCGCTTAATATTTTTCCCGCTTCTAAGGCTCCGGCGGCCGCTTTATTCTGCGCCTGGATGCAGGCATTAACATATCCCTGGCTTATCGTATAAGATTCCAAACTCTTTTTTAATGAAGGAGTTATTAAATCCAACAGGCCCTTGGGAGCGGTCATCCCGATAAACATCATGCCATATCCCCAACCCATGCCAATATCGGCCGTGATGATATAGAAATATCCCTCTCCTGACTTATTATTCTGTTGGAACTCCGCTCTGATTAGCTTGGCGTCGGTCGCATAGGCCGGCTGATTAGCAATTTTCTCCGAACTTATTACTTCAACATCGGTTATAATCGGAACCCGGGGAAAAGCCTGTTGAAAAAACTGGTCAGGGCCAAAGCGCTAAAATTCATTAAATAATTTTCGGCTGTCAGAGGATTAACCAAGGGACTTTCAAACCAAGGCATATTATCACCGCCCATCTGCATATAATTATAATCCCAGACTTTTCGCTCTTGGCTTGTGTAAACCGGACCGGCTTCCGAAAAATAAAAAACCTGTTTTAATTCAGAGAAGGCGTCTCTCGCTAAAATTGATTTTGTGGCGCATTCGCCTCCGGTAAAAACATTCCAGCCAGCCGGTAGATTTATTGAGACAGCTCCGTCTGTCCAAGAGACCAACGGCAACAGCTCTGTTTTAGCCACCTCGCCTATTGATATACTGCAGAGCGTAGTTCCCGATGGAATTTCTTTTGACTGCCCAGCAACTTTCTCTCCGTCGAAGCTTTCTTTTTGGTAGTTTTCCGGAGTTCCCTCTTGGCTAACCGGAGAAGTCTCTTCTCCGAATTCTGTTTTTGGCGGACCGGGAGATTCGGCAACCAAGCCGAATAAGGCAAAGAACAAAATACTAAAACCGCCAAAAATCAAAAGCGCTTTTTTCTCGTTTTGTCCCTTTTTAGAAAACCTAAAACTAAACCGGGTTTGACAAGTCCTATGATTAAACAAATCAGCGAGGTTAATAATAGTATACAGAATAAAATTTCCATAATTTCAACAGAGTGTTTTTATTTCTCCAGCCAAATCAGGCCATAGTCGCCGGGAAAACCGATAGCCCCTTCTTTTTCACTCAAGGTTTTATACTGTTTGGAAATGCCCCATTCTTTTAAAAATTGGCCTACTGAAATTTTTGACTGTTCCTCGTAGTATCCCCTTTCGTACTCATATCCATCATCGCGGCCAGGGTCGTTTATGTAAATGTAACTTTCGTCATAACCGGTCACAACGACAAAATGATTCCCGTAATGAACATCGGCGATGGCTAAAACATCCGAAGAAATTAAACCCTTGAGATAGTTTAACGCCTCAGTCTGACTATCTAAAAGGATTGTTTGCTCCTCGGGCTTAACCAAAATCTGGCGATTGTAAAAATCGGCAAAATCTTCAAGATAATCTTTTGAATAAGCAATCCTGACTTTGTCAATTACTCCAAACGCCGCAAATCCCATAAACATATCGGGAGTTCCCCCATGGCCGCTTTTCATTGCCGTCCTTATTCCATCTACCTTTTCTTCTTTTAAACCATAATCTATCATCAGTATTATGGCGCTGGCTCCCCAGCAAAAGCCATCTTCTCTATAATAGGGCGGATTTTCGATGCGATAAGACGAAGGGATTTCCGGCTCTTCTTCGGACTGGCCGGATTCATTTAACATTCCCCTTTCTTTCAAATGTTCTTCAAAATCAACGCATTTCGTCCCGTCAAAACACCTGCCTTCTCCGCAGTCGCAGACTTTTACCCGATGGCTGTATTCCGGAGCGCAGCCGCAAGCGCCAATAGCGCAGTCGTCCGTAAAATCACCTGTTGATTCACAGCAAAGAGCGACGCCAACGGTTCCTCCCGAATCTAGGCAGGTCTGTTCTTTATCGGTCAGCTTTCGGGAATCTTCCGGAGTTTTATCTTGAGATTTGAAAAACCAAAAAGCCGTTCCGGCTAGAACTATTATCGTAATGATGAGAAAGATTTTTTTCATGCCCTTTTTCGTATTTTATCAAAAAATCGTTTCTTGGGCAATTTTATTAATACCAGGCTCAACGGGAGTATCAGGGATACTTTTAAAATCTAGGGGGGAAAGTCCTTCTCTTTTTTCCCCTAAATAAAGAAATATCGCCGCCGCCAAAATAACTGACGAAATTAGAAAAATAATTAAAAAATTCTTTTGGGTCATAATACTTATAATTTCTTCAAGCGTCGTGTTTGATTTCTATGACGTCCCCGTCCCGAACAATATACTCTTTACCTTCTGTTCTGATTAAGCCTTTTCCCCTGGCCTGAGCGAATCCGCCCGTCTCTAACAAATCATTCCAGCCGATAACCTCGGCTTTAATAAAATGTGATTCAAAATCGCTATGTATTTCTCCGCCGGCCTGGGGCGCTTTCTGCCCTTTCTTGATGGCCCAGGCCCTTGTTTCGTCCGGCCCGGTGGTCAAGAAGGTTATCAAGCCCAGTATTTCGTAGGCCTTCCTGATCAGTAGGTCTAGTTCCGACTCCGGAGGCAAGTCAAGAGATTCCCTTTCTTCTTTGTTTAAACCGACCGCTTCAAATTCATCAAGCACATCAATTATTAAATAAGGCCAGTAATTTTTTTTGAACTGCTCGGCTATTTCCTTGGGAACCTCTTCGTCCTTGCCATTAAGAAGATAAATCCTTGGTTTTGAAGTAAGCAGCTGATACTGATTGATAATTTTCTTATCTTCATCTGTAAAATCCTGTTCGCTGAGCACTTTCCCTTCGTCAAGCGCTGCCTTAACTCTGGACAAAATTTCCTGTTCTTTCAGGTCTTCTTTGTTTCCGGCCTTGGCTTGAGGGCCCAGGTCAGCCAGTCTCTTGGCAACTGTTTCCAAATCCTTCAGCATGAGCTCTGTATCTAATACTTCCTTTTCGTCTATTGGGCTTATAGCGGTTTGAGTATTAATCACGTCCCCTTTCAAAAAAGCTCTCAAAACATAGACGATGGCGTCTGTTTCCCTGATATTAGCCAGAAACTTGTTGCCCAAGCCCTCGCCCTTGTTGGCGCCTTTGACCAAGCCGGCAATATCCACAAATTCCACGGTGGTGTATATCTTTTTTGCCGATTTAGTCAGCTCGGCCAGCTGATCCACTCTCTCATCGGGCACGGCAACAACTCCCACATTCGGGTCAATGGTGCAAAAAGGATAATTCTGGCGGTCAACCTGTTTTTTGGTTATTGTCTCAAAAAGGGTTGATTTGCCGACATTCGGCAAACCGACAATGCCTATTGATAAAGTCATATTAATATTTTATCAGAAAACAATGAATTTGGCGACCTTTCAACTTCCGCCATTATCTATTTTATCAAAAAAGCGCTAGTCTCGGCGACGATTTCCGTATTAAGATTTATTGAATTAAAAAAAAGAGGCGAACGAATATTCGCCTCTACTGAACTAAAGAATGCTTGTTTAACATTAAGAACGTTCAACCTGCCAGTTTAATTTGCGGCCGCCTCTGAAGATGCGGATATCTTCGATATATTCAGGAACCTCCCATTCTTCTTTTTTCAAAATGACCTTGCCATCATTCAATGGCAATCCGTATAACTCTGCGCCAAAAATTAAATCTACGTAAATTTTAACAGATGTGCGTTATTAGAGCAGCCATGGAGCTTATATCTTCTTTTTAAAAATGTCGTCTAATAAATGGTATGCCAAATCTATTCTTTTTCTTTTTTCTCCAACCGGCCTTTCGGAAGCGCAAATGTCCGCTAATATCATTCCTATTATCCGCTCAACTAAACTGGCTTTCATTAAATTATTGAAGTCTTTGATGCCAATCTTTCTGGCTATCGGACGCAATACCCCCAACCAATCTTTAACTCCCCTTTTCCATTCGCTATAAGACAATTTCCAATCAGCGTACATTAACCAGTCAGCCCAAATGATAAATCCAAATTCATATCCTTCGGGATACATCTTGCTGTGGGCAAAATCTGTTAAGTAATACATCTTTCTATCCGCTGTTTTAAAAAGTTCGTGTGGCTTGAAATGCCCATGGCACCAAATCATTTTTCTTTTTTTGAATTCTTTACGGATTACGGATAACGCTGTTTTGAATCTGGGAATAAATTTATTTGGATCAAGGAGTGGTTTTTCTCCTATTAATATCGCTGAGGATTCTTTGGCATTAGCCAATTCCAGCCAGCGGCTAATTCTAAAAATATGGAATTCATCGGCTGGCAGATTTTCAGCCAAAACTAGTGGCCTTGTCGATTTTAGAGGAAAGCTCATCCTGTATTCCAAATATAAATCGGCAAATTCTTTTTTATCTTTGACCGGCTGAGTGAAAAATGCTCCATCTTCTGGAAGTTTTTCCATAATCAGCCAACCTTCTTTGGGAGATATAATCTTATGCGCGTAAACCTTCGGAGCTGTTAAGATTCTACTTTTATTTAATCTATTAAAAGTAATTTGGCTAACTGGTTCATCGGTTAACCTCGGATCATCATAAATCTTCAAAACAGCTGGTTTGTTTTTGTACTTGCCGGTGAAAATAAGGTTACGGATATTATTTGCCGAATAATAAGTGCCTCGATAAATTTCTTTACCGAGGATAAAATTTGTCTCCTTTGCTATTTCTTTGGCTAGAATATGTAATTGCGTTTTTGTTTCGAATCCCATGTTGGCTAAGGGTTTTTGATAATTTCAGCAACCCCTGATTTTCGCCTTAGTTAAGCGAAGAAACGGGTCTGCATGATAAAAAATATGCTTGACTGAGAACACTCTATTCGAACTGACCCGGGTCTAGTGCTGATAAATACTGATAAAACCTGCGTTTTTTTCTTTTTTATTTGGTTTGAATCTCGGAAAGGTTATTAAATTTATTAAAATTTCAGCTTTTAGATTTATTTATTTCGTCCCGAAGTTTCATCCAAATTTTTCCTAATTCATTTCGGCCGTTTCGTTTCGGGCCCCATCCCCAAAAATTATCTTTAGGAGAATCTTCAACAATGGGTCTATCCCCTGTCTGTATTAACTTACTTAGTTTCTAACTTTTAACGCAACAGTTTTGATTAATTAATTTATTAAATA
>CAYXST010000014.1:0-11116 GCA_964467815.1 uncultured Candidatus Saccharibacteria bacterium
ATAAAAAATCCCAGAGATTCAAAAACAAAAAACCCTATCAATCTGATAAGGAATTCTGCCCGCCAGAGGCGGATAAACTTGCAATCTTGTGCAGTTGTCCCAAAGATTCATTAGAATCATCAGGCCTTAATTTAGGGCTCCAAGACCAATACCCATCGGTCAAGACACGAATTCGTTGTCTCAACCTATATCGACACCCCATATATCTGAGCCTGACACGGTTTTCGTGTAACGACTCAATATATAGAAAGGAGATGATCCATCGACAGGTTCCCCTACCGATGCCTTGTTCATGTTCTCCCTATATCGCTATAGAGCATGGACTATATCATCATCCTTTTTCTCAAAATACTCATTCCTTTTGAGAAAAAGGAGCTCGGCGTGTAGTCTCTGAGGGGTCCAATAATAATATAGGACTTCCCTGCTGATTGGCTGCACTTGTAGCTTTGTTACTCATAATTTAATTATATCATGAGTAGCTCAAGATACACAGCTATTCCAGCATATAGCCAAGTTTATTTTTCCGGCGTTGCCGTCGGAAAGTCGCAACGTGTAGTTTACACTAACGACTTCACTCTGGTTACCGATCTTGCCTTAGGCCCCTGAAACAGGAGACTTTGGGTATTACCGGCTTCCCTAGTGTGACGGGCGGATTCCGGTCTATTATTGCCGGGTTCCCACCGTACGTGCGGATTTCCCGCATACGGCGAGCTCCTATGCTGTGAACTACCATTATGCTAAAGACAAAATGGCTTCTCGTTTCATAGACTTGACTAATGTCAACGCCTCACCGAGTTTTTGTTTAATGTCCGATTGCGTTCCAAAACCAGACAATTTAGTTATAACATACAGGCTAATTCATCTCAAGGGCTAAAGACCCTTGAGTTTTCTTAGCCATTCCTAATAAAGCTAAGCATAAGAGAGGGTCCTTCCTGACCTATTATATCATAGATAAGTACTATGACTCCAGCTGACTTCTGACATGGTTCAACTATGTCAGATCTCCTCGGGTCACTTATAAAACTATTCCTTACATCCCAGATGAGGTTGGGGAATCAATCTTCTCTATGACCCACCGCCAAACATAGATCGATTACCTCTTTTATTATCCGGGCTGTAATTTGTTTCCGGATCCTTTGCTGCGAGCTTCGCAGTTCGCAACTATCCTTCAACTATGCCCTAATCAACTCTATAATTAGGGAAAAGGATTTTAACCTTTTAGTTTAATACATTTGTATAATTGGTTCGCTCAGTCGAAAAAGAAAAATAAATTTTCCTTTTTCTTCTTCGCTGCCAAATATAAGCTGCCGAGCGCGTTTATTCTGAGTACAAGAGTTGGGAACGTATTCACCGCGGCATAGCTGATCCGCGATTACTAGCGATTCCAGCTTCATGAGGGCGAATTGCAGCCCTCAATCCGAACTGGGGCCAGGTTTGATGGGATTGGCTCCGCCTTACGACTTAGCGACCCATTGTCCTAGCCATTGTACCATGTGTGTTGCCCAGGGCATCAAAGGGCCACGCTGATTTGACTTCATCCTCGCCTTCCTCCTCTTATCCAGAGGCAGTCCCCTGTGACACTTGTAACGCAGGGTAAGGGTTGCGCCTGATACCCCATTTAAGGGAGCATTTCACAACTCAGGCTGACGACCATATTATTCCTTTGTTGCCAAAAGTATGGACTATACCTTCATCCGTCAATCCGTCTTAAATGGATAAACGGAGCTAGCGTATTATTCTGATTTAAACTCAGAATCTGACTCTTCGTCCCTTATTAGAGTCAAGTCTCTACGGGGTAATAAATGTTAATCTTTTCTGCAAATAAGCAGAAAATGGTAAAAGTAAATCTATGACATTTTTTGTTTCATATCGCGAAACATATAAACAGAATGTTTTTGCCTGCTTATAATGGTAACCATCAGCGCACCATAAACCTAAGATATAAGCTCCCCATAAATCCGAAAGCAATTTATTAACATTTATACTTCCCACGGCATCGTCCATTGCTTTTATTATATCATAAAGAGCAACGGAGTTCACCGTTATGAGCTAGTATTTCGATAAGGATTACTCCTTAAAGGGTCAATCGTATTTAACCGTGCAGCACCTGATCCTGATGTCCTTGTAAGAAAAATCGCCTTTCGGCAACCGTTCATCAGGATTTCTAGCCCTGGTAAGGTTCCTCGTGTACCATCGAATTAAACCACATGGTCCACCGCTTGTGCAACTCCCCGTCTATTCCTTTGAGTTTTAGCCTTGCGGCCGTACTTCCCAGGCGGCCAACTTAACGCGTTAGCTTCGCCACTGAGAGGGTCGATACTCCCAACAGCTAGTTGGCATCGTTTAGGGCGTGGATTACCGAGGTATCTAATCTCGTTCACTCCCCACGCTTTCGTGGTTCAGCGTCAGCTAGGCACCAGCTGAATGCCTTCGCCTTTGGTGTTCCCTACCATATCAACGGATTTCACCCCTACTTGGTAAGTTCCATCAGCCTCTCACCTGCTCTAGTCTTGAAGTTTGATTGGCTTTTCCGGAGTTGAGCTCCGGTATTTAACCAACCACTATCAAGACCGCCTACCCACCCTTTACGCCCAGTAATTCCGGATAACGCTTGGGGCACTCGTATTACCGCCGCTGCTGGCCTTGACAAAACACAGAAATGTGCCCTAATCAATTGGACTATCTCACAATCCTATAAATAGGATTCCCGGCGTCTGATAATGGTTTACGTCCAGAATATCTGGTACCCATTATCTTACCCATAAAGGGATCAGTCTCTGAGGGGTCCCATAATAATATAGGACTTCCCTGCTGATTACCATTCGTCTAAAACGAACAGCTTCCAGCATATAAGCCAAGTTTTTCAATCCCGATTGCTCGGGAAAGTCGCGCCAACCCCGTACGAGTTCGGGGATGGATTACTCACGAGTTTAGCGGCCCCTTATTCTTGGGGTACCTTCATCCAGCACCTTTCTATATTCCATTCAAGAAAAAATCCCCTAATGAAATACAAAAAGGTGCCGGATTATTCCCCCAAAAAAGAGTTTTACGCCCCGAAGGGCTTCTTCGCTCACGCGGCGTCGCTCCGTCAGGCTTTCGCCCATTGCGGAAGATTCTCGACTGCTGCCACCCGTAGGTGTATGGGCCGTGTCGCAGTCCCATTGTTGGCGGTCATGCTCTCACACCGCCTACCCGTCATTGCCTTGGTGAGCCATTACCTCACCAACAAGCTGATAGGACGCAGGCTCTTCCTGAAGCGAAATTGCCGAAGCAAAAACTTTACCCTTGCGGGACTATCTGGCATTAGTCCGGATTTCTCCGGATTATTCCAGACTTCAGAGTAGATGCCTACGCGTTACTAACCCGTTCGCCACTGACTGTCCGAAGACAGCCCGTTTGACTTGCATGCCTTATCCACGCCGCCAGCGTTCATCCTGAGCCAGGATCAAACTCTCAATAAAAGTCAAAATCTTAAGCGCGAAGCGCGATAAAATTTTGATACTTGAATTGCGCTCGCCTAAAGCGAGCACTCCGTTTTGTAACTGTTCGCCCAAGGGCTAGCAGACAAAACGGCTGGGACAACTGCACAAAATTGCAATTGTTATTCAATTATCAAAGAACATTACTATCTTATCTCATACAAAACTCTATGTCAACCTGTTCTTTCTAAAGGGCGTCCTTTTGAGGGCGTCCCTCAAAAGGACGCCCTTTTAAAATATTTGGAATGTTTTTTCTGCCATTCTTTAATCTTTTGATGATTGCCCGACAAAAGCACCTTGGGAACATTTCTCTTCTTGCCGTCAATAACTATTGTTTCCGGACGAGTGTAATGGGGATATTCCTTATATTTATCGTTCTCGGCAAAACTTTCTTCTTCCAAAGAGCCATCGGCAATGGTTCCCGGAATCAGCCGGCTGACCGTATCAATAATAACCATGGCCGGCAACTCGCCGCCGGTTAAAATGTAGTCGCCAATAGAAATTTCTTCATCGGCCACGTATCTGGCGATTCGCTCGTCAACGCCTTCATAACGACCGCAAACAAGAATGAGCTGGTCTAATTTAGCCAAGCGCCGAGCCATTGACTGGTCAAACTTTTTCCCTTTTGCCGAAAGAAGAATAACTTTCTGTCTGGCGGTCCGCCGACGGCCGGAAAATCGGCTTTTCTTCTTAATCGCCTGAACGGCCCGAGAGATCGGTTCAACCATTAAAACCATGCCGAAACCGCCGCCATAGGGCCGGTCGTCAACCGTTTTGCGCTTATCATTAGCATAATCGCGTAAATTATGAATGTTTATTTTGACTAATTTCCTTTGCCGGGCCCGTTTAATAATTGATTCCTTAAAATATGAATCAAAGATTTTAGGAAAAATTGTGATAATATCAAATCGCATGCTAAATTTATCTAAATTATAAAAACAAAAACTGCCCTACTTGAAGAGTAGCACAGTTTTTGCGTCTCTGCAAAAGATAATCATCCTTTACAGTTTTAATTCATCGACTACTTCGTCAACGCCTTTCTGGGGCTCTTCAGAAGCAGTTGCTCTCGCTGGAACTCTACCGCCTTCCGGCTCTTCGATCTTAAGATTAATCCGGGCGCTGTTTTTGGTGCCAATAACCCGAAGAACTGTTCGAATTGCCTTGGCCGTAGAACCCTGACGTCCGATTATCTTGCCCATATCTTCGGGATTCACCTTAAGGGTTAAGAGAACTCCCATTTCGTCAATATCCCGACTGACCTTAACATCGTCAGGATAATCAACAATGGCCTTGATAACAGACTCTAAGAATTCCTGATCAACAGGTGTCTTTGCCATAGGTTTTATAGTACTTGCTTAATTCTTATTCAGAGCAGTTCGACCTTCTCATTAACTGCTACTCTTTCCCTATTTTACTCTCTTCTTCTAATTTGTCAACATCAGATTCTTTTTGTTCTAGCTTGGCTTCTGATTTTTTATCTCCTTTTGTCTCTTTTTCCGGCTCTCTCTTAATCTTTAATCTTTTCCCCGGAAGCAGGATTCTTTTTGGCCGAAATCTTTTTCCTAATCTTCTTTTCTCTAATCAATCCCTGGCTGACCAATAAATTATGGACCGTTGCGGAAATTTTTATTCCCTGCGAAAGCCAATATTTTATTCGCTCCGTATTTAGAATGACTTCTTTCTTGCTGGAAGCGGTTCCCTTTTTAAGCAATCTTCTCGGATTGTAGCTGCCTAAAATTTCCAAAAAGCGGCCGCCTTTTGGCGGAGCGGTTTTCTTGACTAAAACCAGACGAAAACTGGGTGAATTTTTTTTACCTGTTCTGACTAAACGAATGATAATCATAAAAAAATATTGATTATGCCCAACCTTTCTTTTTTAAAGCGGCTTGGGCAGCTTTTTCCTGGGCTTCCTGTTTAGAAACTCCCTGCCCTTGAGCAACTAATTCTTGATTAAGATAGAGGCCGACGACAAATTGTTTGGCGTGGTCAGGCCCCCATTCTTTGAGCCCTTCGTAAACCGGAGTAAGGCCGTATTTATCTTGGGACATTTCCTGAAAACGACTTTTAGGATCCTGGTAAAGTTTCTTTTTTATAATTCGGGGCAGTTCCTGAAGAACTTTTTTATCAATAAATTGGGCTGTTTCTTGATAACCCTGGTCTAAATAAATTGCCCCAATCAACGCCTCAAAAGCGTTGGCCAAAATATATTGACGGGCCCGGCCGGTATCTTTGGCTTCGCCCCGGCTAAGGAATAAATAATCGCCCAGTTTCAGACGACCGGCGATTCCAGAAAGCATTTTGGCGTTAACCAAAGCGGCGCGCCAGTTGGTCAATTTTCCTTCCGGGTCAGGATAATTGCGGTAGAGATATTCGGTGACGATTAATTCTAAAACAGCATCGCCCAAAAATTCCAGCCTTTCGTTATCGGCCAAACGGAAATCTGGATTCTCGTTTGAATAGGAGCGATGGACCAAGGACTGTTCAAGCAAGTCCTTATTATTAAACTTGATACCGATAGATTTTTCAAGAGAAGATAACTCCATTTATTTACTCGTCTTTTCCCGGTTCGCCAATTTCTCGGTAAACCGTTCCCAAAACACCGTTAATAAATTTGCCCGAAGATTCGCCGCCGAAGGTTTTAGCCAGCTCAATGGCCTCGTTAATGGCCACTTTTGGAGGGACTCCTTGGCGATCGCCAAAAAGAAGTTCATAGAGACCGATTCTTAAAACATTCCGGTCAACAATAGTAATCTGTTCCAAGGGCCATTCGGGAGCCGACTTTTCAATAATTTTATCTATCCGGGAAGAATATTCAATGACCCCTTCAATCAATTTTAAAATAAACTGACTATCTTCTAAACCAGGGGCGAATTCTTTAAGGTTACGCTGAACAATTCCTTTCCATTGGTCCGGTTTCCTCCCTTTAAAATCCCATTCATAAAGAGATTGCATAGCGACAGAACGAGACAAATGACGATTAGCCATAATATATTTTAAAGATTAAAAATTGAAATTATTTCTTTGATAAATCTTCCATGCTTAATTCCTTTTCCTTGGCTTGTTCTTTTTCTTGCCCGGCCATTTCTTTTTCTTTTTTCTTTCTCTCTTTTTTGGTCAATTTGGCTAAAACATCAATTACTTCTCGGCCGGCGTAACTGCCGCAATTCCGACAAATCTGATGAGGCAAAACCGGCGAACCGCATTTCGGACAAATAGAAAAAAGCTTTTTTTTCAAAGCGTGATGAGAACGTCTTTTGTTTCTTCTCGATTTAGTATGTCTTTGTTTGGGAACTGGCATGTTTTAAAAGTCTATTGTTTTGGCCTTTTGGGTCTTTCAGGGCAAAAAACATTATTCTCTTTCTCCCAACTCTGCCTCAATTATTTCTTCTTCTTCTTTATGTAAAACTTTTAACTTAACTTTATCGCCAACCTGATGTTTCTGAATCAATTTAGCTAAAGAGTTATCCGAATTGATTTGTTGGCCGTCAATTTCCAAGATAATATCGTTTTCGGCCAAACCGGCTTGAGCGGCCGGACTGCCTGGAATAACGGCCAAGTCTTCTCTGCTCTCTCCTCGAACGAGCAAAGCGCCAGAGTCAACGGTTAAATTGTTTTCCCGCTGGATAGCCGGAGTAATCAAGAGATAACGGACCCCTAAAAAGGGATAACTAATTTTACCTTGTTTTTTAATTTGGTCAAGAGCCCGTTTGGCTTTATTAATCGGCAGAGCAAAGCCGATGTTTTCGGCTCCTTGAGCCATAGCCACATTAATGCCAATAGCTTGCCCTTTGAGATTAAGCAGGGGGCCGCCGGAATTGCCTTGATTGATGGCCGCATCGGTCTGGATAACTTCGGAAAGTTCTTCGTTTTGGCCAAAACCGCTGCTGGCCGTGATAGAGCGCCGCAGACCGGAAACGACCCCGGAGCTAACAGTGTTTCTGAACTCACCCAAGGCATTGCCAATAGCGATAACCGTCTGGCCAATGGCCAATTTATCGGAATCGCCTAATTCAACTATGGGCAAGTTAGTCCGGTCAATTTTTAAAACGGCAATATCTTCTATGGGGTCGCGGGCTAAAACCTGGACAGCTATTTTTTCTCCATCATTGGTTAAAACCGTATAATCAGCTTCTTCGTCGGAAACAACATGCTTATTGGTTAAAATTAAACCATCTTCGGAGGCAATGAAGCCGGTTCCTCCGCCAACTTCTTGTTTCTCGGTTCCTTTCTGGCGATATTGAGGAATCTGGAAAGGAGCAAAAAAGTCATCGCCGAAAAATTGTCTAAAAAAATCGTCGCCGCCAAAGGGGTCATACTCTTGATAGTATTGTTCAATAACCGGCAAATCCTTGGTTACGATAATGCTGACTACGGCCGGCGAGACCTCTCTAACCACCCGGACCGTCGCCTCTTCTTGATTAAAAGAAACAACCGAGGAATCTTCTTCGGCCGACAGCCGGCTAGTTTCTTCAGCCGGCTGAAGCCCTTTAAGCAAATTATAGCCCAAATTACCAGCCAAAAATCCGGTTAAGGCAGCTGTTAAAAAACTAACCACAACGGTTAGAATAACGGTTTCTTTTAAGTCTAACTTAGTTTTGATTAACCTCTTCTTCATTCTCCGATATTTTAACAAAAAAGATATTTCTTGTCAAAAAACCCAATAGGTTATTTTTTGATTGGCTGACCATTTCGGTCCAGATTAATAATATACAAGGCTGTTGAGGACTTTCTTGGGCTATCCAGCTACACCCGCCCAACACACCTCAACCAAGCTAACTTATCAATATATATCCTCTTAGTCTATCCACTTGACAAGTATCTTCCACTTAGAATATAATAGCAACATAATTACCACGAATAAGCACTTCTTGATGTTTTGTCTTCAAGCGGTGCTTTTTCATTTTATAGGGTAAAGTTTAATTTTCGGACCAATTACTCTTTTAAAAATATTGAATTAACTGCTTAAACAAAAGGTTTTCCTGTTCTTTTAAAGATAGATTTCTGTGATTGTATCTCCAGACATATTCTCCGAGGTAAATTGGCAGTCTTTTTCTTCTAATTCCGCCTTTGGCAGCCAGTTTCCTTTTAAGATATCCCCAGAAGCCTTCCAGTCCATTGATATGGTTTCCCTCTTTATCAGAATATTCTTTCTTGGCGTGTTCTACTAAACGATGCACATATCCTCGGGCGGCAATTCCGGTATATCCTCGCCAGGTATCGGAACAGATAGTTGAACCTTTCCTAACCTGTTTTTCAATTAAGGGTTGTAAATCTTGGGCTTCTGTTTTATCAATTAATCTTGCCCAGACCTTGCCGCTGCGGCAGAGAATACCGAAAACAGGTTGTTTGATAGTTCCGAATCCTCTTAGATTTTTCTTGTATTTAAGCCGACCTTTAAGCTTTCTGTTCTTCATCTGGCCGCCTAAATAGGTCTCATCTACTCCAATTATTCCTTCAAATACCTCTGGTATATCATTAGTCATAACTATTTTTAACAGAATTAATGTCTTTAATAGTTTGTATTTAGAGATATTAACTCTTTCAAGAATAATGTTGGTAGAATGTTCTAAAAGAAATTCTGAAATGACTTGTTTTAACAGTTTAACAGGAACAGGCTTGGGAGTAAAAATATGACGGCAGTTTTTGCATCTTAAACGATTATCAGATGTTTTCCAGAACTTTGTTTTAAAACATTTAGGACACTTTGTTCGGAATCGTTCCATAAAGAAAGTATATCATTTTTGGTCCGATTTTCGAACTTTACCCTAATTTATAAACTTGCGAACCTTGATCGTATTATCATCCTTAGCCAGATTAGGAATACCAATTTCAAATATAGGAAAGTTAACATCCTTATTCTCTTTAACCTCGCTGTCTTTAATAAAAGAGTCTGTCTCCTGGACGACCTCTGATAATGCTTCAGCTGACTCCCTTTTGGGTAAGGGTTTAATTTTTGCTTTCTTAATAAAACTAAGCAATTTAAGTATTAACTTTTTAACCATTTCTTTTTTCATAAATTCGTTTTGTTTCTTTTGATTTGGAGGTATCCACATTGACATCATTTTCACTTTTCTTTCACCATGGTATAATTCTAACATAGGGACGAATTAAATCAAATAGTTAATGTGGATAAAAAACTATGCTAACCAAAAGACAAAAACAAATATTGGGCTATATCGAAAAATTCATTAAAGAAAAAGATTATGCGCCAACTATTGAAGAAATAAAAAAGCACTTTCGCCTTTCTTCCTTAGGCACCATCCATAAACACATAGAAAACCTAAAAAGCAAGGGGTATCTTAGAAAAATAGAAAATCATCCAAGATCGATTGAAATAAACCATGAAAACAGACTATCAGATCTAATCCAAATTCCCCTACTCGGAACTATCTCTGCCGGAGAACCAATTGAGGCAATCCAAGAAAAAGAATTTATTGCTGTTCCCAAAACAAGACTGCCAATCAATAAAGATATTTATGCTTTAAGAGTTACCGGCAACAGCATGATTGATGAGAATATTAATGACGGCGATATTGTCTTAATCAAGCACCAAAGCGTTGCTGAAAATGGACAAAAAATAGTCGCGCTAATCAATAATGATGAGGCGACTCTAAAAACATTTTATAAAGAAAGAGGGCAAATACGACTTCAGCCGGCTAATAATGATTATGAGCCAACCTTGATCAGAAATGGCGAAGCAATGATTGCGATTCAGGGCATAGTAATTGATGTTATTAAAAATGAAGGCTTGCCGGAAAAGATTTTAGAAAAATTCAAATCAAAAGAAAAAATTAAAAGATATAACAAACTTCCGTTAAATCGAATAATATGTGGAGATGCGGTTGATGTAATGAAACGAATGCCAGATTGCTCTATCGACCTAACAATAACCTCTCCCCCTTATGATGAACTAAGAAACTATAACGGGTACCATTTTGACTTTGAAGGAATTGCTAAAAATTTATTTAGAATAACGAAAAAGGGAGGCGTTTTGGTTTGGGTTGTCGGAGACCAAACGATTAAAGGTAACGAAACAGGAACGTCTTTTAGACAAGCTCTGTATTTTAAGCAAGCAGGTTTCAATCTTTTTGATACAATGATATACCTCAAAACTCCGCGAGGTGCGGTTGGTAATAATAAGACATACTGGCAGAGTTTTGAGTACATGTTTATACTGAGCAAAGGCACACCAAAGACAATAAACCTTATAAAAGATAGGGAAAATAAAGACGAACGTAGTGGTGATAACGGCACAAAACGACTGAATGATGGTACGTTATTAAAGCTAAAAAGAGCAGGTTATTCTAAGCATGGTAGACGAACGAATGTTTGGGAATATCTCATAGGAAGGGGGCATTCTGCAAGTGATGATATTGCTTA
The DNA here is from genome assembly GCA_964467815.1 of uncultured Candidatus Saccharibacteria bacterium. GTDB lineage: Bacteria > Patescibacteriota > Minisyncoccia > Portnoybacterales > UBA2143 > CAYXST01. The sequence goes on from CAYXST010000014.1 coordinate 10,860, forward strand.
TAAACATCCCGCTATATTCCCAGAAAAATTGGTACAAGACCATGTCGCAAGTTGGTCAAACCCTGGTGATGTTGTATTTGACCCAATGTGTGGTAGTGGAACTACGTGTAAGGTGGCTAGACTTAATAAAAGAGACTTCATCGGAATTGATATCTCTCCCGAATATTGCAAAATAGCTGAAGACAGATCAAAGCAAAAACCGCTATTTTGAAAACATCAAATATAAGAGCGGTTACAATCTTTGTGAACTACCTCTT
>CAYXST010000015.1:0-10947 GCA_964467815.1 uncultured Candidatus Saccharibacteria bacterium
CAATTCCTGCGTCAGCAGGAAGGCAAAACAGAAAAATTTTCGTTTCCTTAATTGGAAAAATTTTAGGGGCCGCGCGATTAAAAAATGTTAAGAAAATTTTTCTGTTTTGCTCAGCGGTCAGGCGAAAGGAAACGCTGGGCGGGATTTCTGCCCGTCAGGACAGAAATTGTTGCTCGAAAAAGGTTCGGACTTCGTCCAGTAATTGCGACCAATAAAAAAACGCCTGACTAAGGTGTTTTTTATTATTAGTCAGGCGTTATTGAATATTAAATTTGAGGAGGTTGAGAAGAGATTCTTACCGTTTTTTTTATGCCCGTTTTGTGCCGACACTTGACCCGATTCCAAGTGCCGCAATTCGGACATTGAATGCTAAAACTCGGATTTTCCCTAATTATTAGGGTTCTTATAAAGCTTGTTCTTATAAAGCTTGTATCTCCCTCTTTTTTAACGACGCTTTTAACAACGTTGCCCAAACCAATCTGGTAATCGCACGCCTTGCATCTAATCGAGGTCATCTGCTTCTCCTTCTTCAGGGTTAACCGGCCACCAGCTTATCTGATAATCCCATCCAGATTTCTTTCGTTTTGTACCATACAAGCAATAATACTTCGCCCAAGGAGGCGCTCTTAGATAGAGAGCACTGTTGGTACGGATTTTCTGGATGCTTTTATTATCAACTTGGCCAGAAACGAAAAAGGAAGCGTGGAATCCGTTCTTTAATCCGACAAAGAAAACTCCTTCTTTTAAATAAGGATTTTCCTCCGGATTTAAGGGAGCGAAAGTTAACGGTTCATCTTCAAAAAACTGTCTGTCATTAGTCAATCTCTTAAAGTCCAAGTTCATTTTTCCTCCTCTTTAATAAATTTAACAAAGAACCGCAAATTAAACGGCTTTACTGCCAAGACATTTTCTCGTTATTTTGACTTCAAATAAGTGGTTGTCCGCAAGTCAGCGCCACGGCTCTGACTAATTAGGATTCCCTGTCTATAAAGATTAGCTCAAAATTTCAAGAGAAATCTTGAACAGTAAAGCCATTGTTATTATACCCCCTCACCAGATGCTTGTCAAAGGATCAGTCGCGGCAATTGTTTCAATTTTTTGGCCAAATTGCTTAATCATATTTCTGACCCGGCAAATAGGGCAATGAACTATTTCTCTTAACTCCTTTCTGTCTTAAATTAATTTGGTTTAATAATGATTTTGCCGTTCTTTTTCCTTTCTAACCGGTTCTTTGAACCACAATAAGGACAATCAATTCTTCTCTCTTTGTTCAAGGAGCCCTCCTTGAAGATAATCGCCTTGCCTCAGCTACATCTTAATTTCATCTTCCCCCTCCTTTATTTGAATTTTAAAGAACAAAACAAAAAACTGACCGGGCCGGTCAGTTTTTTGTCCTAAAATGATTATTTCTCTATTTAATTAACACTTAAAAAGCTGATCGGCCGAGTCAGTAAAATAAACAAATAAATCCAAAGACCAAAACAGCTTTGGCTGAAATCGGTAAAAACATCTGTCTTATTTAAACTTACACACGCGTCGTCTATCATATTATTTAGTCTAATCTTTGGTCAAATAATTGTCAAGGGATAACCTATCTATTCGTTTTTTAACCCCAAGGCCCCGACTAATTGTTTAATTAAGCCGGTCACGACCGGTGGAGCCAGCAAACTATAAACTTTCTGGCCTTGGTCGTCCCTGATTATCCAAGGTTTTTCCGTTACCTTTATTTTATTGCTTGAAGAGTCCAATTGGTAATTATATTCCGGCGTAATTTCATAATCATCAACGTATTGCCGAGCCAGTTTAACCGGAATAGAATTCCTTAAAAAAACCTTAGGAACGCCATATAAGGAAAAAATCTTATCAATCAGCTGGCCGTCCAGAGCCAATCTTTCTTTAATCGACTCAATGCCTAAGTCATCACCTTCTTTGGCAACCATTCTGGCGCCTTGGCAAAGAGGATTGTCGCAGATTAAGTAGAATTCCTTTTTCTTTTGGTTATAACCAATTTCTTTGGTCGGCAACAGTCCTAAGCTGCGCGGCGTCTGGCACTTGGGACAAACAACCCTATTTCTCATTCTGGCGTCAATAACCGATTCCGGAATATCAATAGCCACAAAAATATCCGGGTCGTCCCGATGATTGATTAAGTCCCTAAAAAACAAAGAATAAGAAACTTGGTCCAAGTCCCTGGGAAAACCGTCAATGAAAAGAGATTTTTTGGGCAATTTATCTATTTCTCTTTTAAGCAAAGTCAGAATAAATTCTGTCGGCAAAAGCGATTTAGTGCTGCGTCTTGACAGGGCCTCAAAAATTTGTTTGATAGAAATATAACCGCGATAATTGTTAGACAGATAATCTGACAACTCTTGTTTTTTCCTTATGTCTTTTATTTCCCGATGAACAATTCTGACAATGTCGCCGACAGAAATATGGCCAATTTTATCAGAGCCGAAAATTTCCATCATTAATTTGGTATAGGTTCCCTTGCCGGCGTTCTTCTTGCCCAGAAAATAGGCGATAAAAGTATTCTTTTTAAGATAATTTCTTAAGAGGGCAATTTCTTGGCCAACCTTATTTTGGAAATATTTTTTGCGCTCCTGAGGATCAGCTAAATCAAATTTCCGGGTTAATCCTCTGATTTTTGTTTTGGCTAAGGGGAATTCTTTTTTTTGAGCTTTCATAAGACTAGAAAAACTTAATTAGAAAACCGAGAGGAAACTCGATTTCCTTTCGGACATTTTAAGATTAGCAAAAAAAATGTTTATAAGCAAGCTACTTGGCTGTTTTAACTTTAAACCAGACTCCATTAGTAGAAATTTGGATACGGCCGTTTTGGTCTGTCCGATAAACAAAAACATCCTTTAATCGTTCCAGAATATCCGGATGGGGATGGCCGTAATGATTTTCCCGGCCGACCGAAATAACGGCTATTTGAGGATTAACCGCTTTGAGAAATTCCCGACCGGTAGAAGTTCTGCTGCCATGATGAGGCACCTTCAAAATATCCGACTCCAATTCTTCAATCGAACAATGGCTCACCAGATAATTCTCAATTCCTCTTTCGATATCGCCGGTTAAAAGAAATTCTGTTTGGCCGTAAATTAGTCGACCAACGACAGAGGCATCGTTGGCCTTTTTGGCCAAAGATTCCATGAGGGATTGCTCCGGCCAAAGAATTTCCAAAATTAGACCGGTCGGGAAAATAATTTTTTGACCGGCTTGCGCCAAGGTTAAAGGAATGTTTTTTCGGTTGATTATTTCCTGCCATTTCTGATAAACGACCGTTTCTTTTTGGAAACCGCCGGTGAGAATATGGCCGACTTGATAATATTCAAGCACTTCTATCAAACCAGTGATATGATCGGCGTCAGGATGAGTTAAAATAACCAAATCAATGGTTCGGTCATGAAAGGGCATAACTTGATTCAATTCTTCTAAAACCGTTTTATCCGGTCCGCCGTCAATTAAAACCTGCCGGCCAGCCGGCGTCTCAATGAAAATGCTGTCCCCTTGTCCGACGTCAAAAAAATAAACTTTTAGAAGATTGTCCGATGTTTGGCCAAAAATGGCCAACCAGACAAGGACGGCCGCGGTCAACAAAATTACTAAGATTGAATAAGCAAGTTTTTGTTTTTTGAGCATTTAATAATGATTAGGGTTAACGGTAAATAATAAGCGAGCAAGATTAGCCAGGAAATTTTTTCGAATTGATAAGCGGCTAAAGGGAAAACAGATAAATAATCAATTACTTTGACCAAATAGGTCAGCAAAAGCCAAGTTGGCCAGGCAATTATTTTAGCTAAAGACAGACAAAACAAGCTGGTTAAACTCAAAAGCAAACCGGCGAGCATGAGCAGCGGCAAGAAAGGAACAATTAATAAATTGGCCAGAGGCGAAATCAGAGAAAGCCGGCCGAAATGAAAAACCAAAACCGGCAAAACGCCTAATTGGGCGGCCAAAGTCATTGTTAAAATATCTTTTAAGCGAGCCGGGTTGGGCCAGCGGACTATCAGGGCGTCTAAAATTGGTTTGAGATAAATAATGCTTAAGGTAGCCAAAAAAGACAATTGGAAACCGACGTCCGATTTTAGAAGACCGGGGTTAAACATCAGCATAATGGCCGCCGCTAAAATAACTGCCCGGTCGGCGCTGCGCAGACGGCCGATTTTTTGAGCCAGTAAAAGCAGGCCGGCCATAAGACCGGCCCGGACAGCCGAAGCCGGCGCGCCGACCATTAAGATATAAAGAACCAAGAAAAAGAGAACGAAGTAAAAGGCCTGACCCCGCCAAAGGCCAATAGCTAAAGCCAGCCAGAGAAGGATTTGAGACATAATAATCATGTGCATGCCGCTGATAGCGACAATGTGGCGGGTGCCGGTAATGTTAAGTTTTTCTTTTAATTCGTCGGGAAGTCCCCATTTATCGCCCAAAAAGACGGCCTTGAGGATGCTACTCTGAGGCGGTAGAAGGATTTGGTCAATCCCCCGTCTCAATTTATCCTTGAAGTTAAAAATTAATTGTTCGAACCAAGCGCCCTGATTTTTGGCTAATCGATTAATTTGCGGATAGTAAATAACTAAATAAATTTTATCTTTGGCTAAATAGGCCCGGTAGTCAAAATCCTCAAAAACAGACAGCTCTTTTAATTGGCCGGTTATTTCTAACTGGTCGCCGTAACTATACTCGGGATATAATTCGGTAGTAACTAAGATTTTTCCGGAAATCTCTTCGGTTTTAAACTGAAACTTTTGCTGGTTAATTCTTTCTTCTGGTTCTTCAATAATAATGCCTCTTAAGGTAATTTCCTGTTCGGTTTTTTCAAATAAAAATGGCTGAGGGTTCTCAACCAAGGAATAGATTACCAGACCAACAATAAAAGCCAAACAAAAATAAAGAAAAATCTTGGCTTTATCCATTAATTAATATTCAATGCCTTTTCTGGCTTTGAGGCCTTTCTTAAAATAATGCTTGGTTTCTTTCATCTCGGTAACTAAATCAGCCAATCGGACAATTTCCCGGCTGGCCTGGCGGCCGGTTAGAACAATTTCTATCCGGTTGGGAACTTTCTTAACAAAAGAAATTAAATCCTCTTTTTTTAACAACCTCAAGCTTACGGCCACGTTGACCTCGTCTAAAATAATCAAATTGTATTTCCGGCTTTGGACGGCCTGCCGGGCCAAATCAAAGCCCTGCCGGACAAGTTCAAAATCTTTTTTAGTCAAATTCCTCTCATTTAAAAATACCCGACGGCCAAAAGTTCTCACTTTGAAATTCGGCAGATATTTCTCAATCGCTTTTATTTCCGAACTCCGACCGTCTTTCAAGAACTGAACCAATAAAACTTTTTTACCGGCCCCGACTAAACGTAAAGCCAGTCCCAGAGCGGCTGTTGTTTTGCCCTTCCCTTGGCCGGTATAAATTTGGAGCATATTATTTAGTAGAATCCCCTAACATAGAAGAAGGAGGGATGTTTCTCCCTTCGCATGATTCGCACGTCTCTGAAGAAGATTTTCCTTTAGTGGTCAAGACTTCTTTTTCTCGAGAGCCGCTGCGATAAACGGTAAAGGCCTTGCATTTTGACCGCCAAGCCGACTGAATCACTTTTTCTACGTCAAATCTGGTCGTCTGATTGGGCAGATTAATTGTTTTGGAAATACTGTTGTCTATGTGTTTCTGGAAAGCGACTTCCATTCTAATATGGTCTTCCGGAGTAATGTCCATTGAGCCGACAAAAACTTGCCTGATGCTTTTGGGAATCTCCTTGATGTTTTGAATGGTCCCTTCCTGATAGATTCGATCAACTATCTTGGGAGAGTATAATCTTTTTTCGCGAAGTTTCTTCTCCAAATAATGGTTAACGTAATAAAATTCCTCATCGCCCATTATCTGCTGTTTGGCGTAGGCCAAGGCAAAATAGGGCTCTACTCCGGAAGAAACTTCCGGAATCATGGAAATAGTTCCGGTTGGCGCAATGCAGGTCAAGGCGGCGTTACGCATTTTAATTCCTTTTTTCTTCCAAATACTTAATTCGTAATTAGGGAAAACTCCTTTCTCTCTAGCTAATTTTTGAGAAGCGGTATGAGCTGTCTCGTTTATAAACTTCATCACTTTTTCAGCCGTCTGAAAGCCCTGTTCCGAATTATAGGGAATTTCCAACTGAAAAAGAAAATCAGCAAAGCCCATTATGCCGATGCCAATTCTCCGATTTTTCCGAAAGGTCTGGTTAGTCCTTTCTATGGAAAATTCGGTAAGATCGATAACATTATCCAACATCCGGGTTGCCAGTTCGGACACTTCTTTCAACCTTGTCCATTTAATCTTTTTATTTTCAACAAACTTATCTAAATTGATAGAACCCAGATTGCAAACATCGCCATCATGCAGGAACTGTTCGCCGCATGGATTGCTTGCTTCAAGCCGGCCTAAGCCGGGCAGAGGATTAGTTTTATTAACCTGGTCAATAAAGATTATCCCCGGTTCTCCGTTAATCCAAGCATTGTTGGCAATTTCGGCCATAATCTCTCCGGGAGTAATCTTGATTTCCTGAATTTGAGAAATGTGTCCGTATTTGTCCCTAATTATTCTTCGAGGGAGCGTCTTTTTGCCGTTGAATTGGCAAATCCATGGTTCTTCCGACCGAGAAACTACTTTTTCCATAAACTTATCCGTCAAAGAAATGGAAATATTAAAGTTGGTCAGTTCACCTTCTCTGTCTTTAGCGTGAATAAAATCCAAAATATCCGGATGGTCCACTCTCATGACAGCCATATTGGCTCCGTGCCGCCCCTGTTGCTTGATGACGCCAAAGGCCTTATCGTAAACGTACAAAAAAGAAACCGGTCCGGAAGACACGCCCTGCGTTCTTTTGGTTAAAGAGCCGGCCGGCCTAAGCAAATGGAAGGGAAAGCCGACGCCTGAACCGCTTTGCTGTAAAAGAGTCGCGTCGCGCAAAGTTTTGAAAATATCATCCAGACTGTCTTCAATGTGCAAAACGACGCAGTTAGAAATAACCGACATGGCCGTCCCGGCGTTAGCCAACGTCCGACCAGCCGGCAGAAACTCCAAGTTAAGCATTAGCTGATAAAATTTTCCCTGCCATTCCTTTATTTCCTGAGCGGACTTACCGTATCTTTTTTCCACTTCAGCGACAGCCCGAGAAACCCGTTCAAACATTTCTTCCGGCGTTTCAATAATCTCTTTAGTCCTAATATCCTTTTTTAAATAGCGACCGGCTAAAATCTTTAGTGAGTTTAAGGATAAAGGCAGTTGGCTAACTCGGCCATTTAAAACCTTGTTTTTCTCCTCTCTGATTTTCTGATGCTCTTTACGGTAAATGATATAGGCCTTGGCTGATTCCAAATAGTCCTTTCTCATTAAAGTCATCTCGACAATGTCTTGAATCTCTTCCACCTGAGGAACTCTCTCTTTTTTAAAACGCTGAATAAGAAAATCAACGACTTTGTCAGAAAGCTTGCCGGCCTCTTTCTTGTTGCCTTGGTTAGTTACCAGCATCGCTTTATAAATTGCCTGGGTAATTTTATCCTGTTCAAAATCAACTATCCGGCCGTCTCTTTTTCTAATTTTAGTAATTTTATTTTTAACCATTTTGCTAAAAGTCCCAACCAAGAAACAGCCATTTAAAAAAGGACTGTCTTTGGTCAGTTCACTCCTATATTTATCAATAATAACTCTATTTTACTCCAATGGCCGGGACTGGTCAAATTCAATCAAGAAACAGCGAGCAGCGAGCAGCGAACGATTAGATAACGAAAAGAAAACAGTGAACAAAATTCTGTTCACTGTTGGCCGTTCATCGTTTATTAAAACTATTGCATCTTTCTCCTGATAAAAGCGGGGATGTCCCATTCGTTTTCTGTTTTTTCTGGTTCTTTGGTTTTAAATTCCACTCTCTTTCTCGCTTTTTCTTCAGCCTGATTGATTGGTGAAATATCTTGAATTTTTGGTTCGCCCATTCTTTTCATAACCTCATCAAAGCCGGTGGCAATAACCGTAATTTTAATTTCACCTTTCTTTAATTTATCATCAACCACCGCTCCGAAAATAACCTTAGCTTCCGGGTCAATCGATTCAACGATAATTTTAGCCGCTTCATTAATTTCCGACATAGTTAAATCCTGACCGCCGCTAACATTAAAGAGAACGCCTTTGGCCCCGTCAATAGAAATCTCCAACAAAGACGAATTAATGGCCGCTTTAGCCGCTTCAATAGCTCGGTCGTCGCCAGTCGCCCGACCGATACCCATTAAAGCCGAACCGGTGTTTTCCATAATCGCTTTGACATCGGCAAAATCAACATTAACAATACCGGGGGTAACCACCAAATCAGAAATACCCTGGACAGCCTGCCTCAAAACATCGTCAACAACTGAAAATGCATCAATCAAAGAAACTTTATCGTCAACTACCGAAAGAAGTTTGTCGTTGGGGATAGTAATCAGAGTATCGACTTTGTCGCGTAAATTATTGAGGCCTTCTTCGGCAATACGCATACGTTGGAGACCCTCAAAGGTAAACGGCTTCGTCACTACGGCCACCGTCAGAGCGCCGGAATCGCGAGCCGCCTCGGCAATAATCGGACCGGCGCCGGTGCCGGTGCCGCCGCCCATACCGCAGGTGATAAAAACCATATCGGCTCCTTTGACTACTTGATGAATTTCGTCACGATTTTCTTCGGCCGCTTGACGGCCAAGCTCGGGATTCATACCGGCCCCCAACCCTCTGGTCAAATTCTTGCCGATATGAAGCTTCTCCGGCGAATTAACATGATGCAAATCTTGAGCATCGGTGTTGATAGCCACAAAATCTATCCCGTGAATCTTACAGGCCATCATTCTGGAAATGGCATTGCCGCCGCTGCCGCCAACACCAACCACTTTAATTTTAGCAAAAGTTTCAACAGCTGGTTTTATTTGAGCCATATAATTACCCAAACAAGTCATTAAACAACAATGAGGAGTTTATTAACCCTCCCCATTGTTGCTTAATGAACTTAAAATATCTATTAGTAAATTAACACAGTTATTTAAATAAAGCAAGTTTTTAAGTCAATATTTTATTTTCCAGAAAACTTCTTTAGGTTTAGGAGCTTTGCTCCTAATAATAGGAGCAAAGCTCCTAAATATCGTCTTCAAGAAAGCTTCTTAGAAAACAAACCCTTAGGGCAAAAATCCTCGCAACCAGCCTCTAATCTTTTCAACAATTGAATTGACCATTCTTGGGCCTTCGCTTTTGAACTGTTCATCCATATTCCAGAGGACCAAACCAACGGCCGTGGCAAAAGCAGGATCGTCAACTTCTTCAACAATTCCTTCTAATTCCAAGGGGAATCCTACTTGAGCCGGTAATTTTAATCCCTCTTTAGCCAAATCAACTAAGCCGGGCATTTTTGCTCCTCCGCCTAAAAGCACGACGCCGGCCGGCAAAAGGCCCTGTCGGTCAATCCTCTTTAATTCTTTATTAACCAGTTCAAAAATTTCAATTAAGCGAGCTTCGATTATCTCGACAACCTGGACCCGAGGAACCATTCTTTTCTCCTGACTAGCCAATTTAGATAAATTAATTATATCTTTCTTGTTAATCTCTGAAATCAAAGCGGCGCCGTATTCTAATTTAACCATTTCGGCCAAATCAATATCGCTTCTTAACCCAATAGCAATGTCATTGGTAATATGAGAGGAACCAACTGGCAAGATACAACTATGAATGATATCTCCTTCTTCAAAAACTGTCAAGCTGGCTGTACCGCCGCCTAAATCCAAAGCCAAAACGCCCAATTCTTTTTGCCGTTTGGTTAAAGCGGCTCTCGAAGCGGCTAAGGGCGCCAAAACTAATCCTTCTAATTCTAAGCCGGCTTCGGAAATACATTTGGTTAAATTTTTAATAAAGGGAGTCGCTCCTTCAATGATTAAAGTATCTACCTCTAATCTGACGCCGCTCATGCCAACCGGATCTTTGATGCCGGTTTGGTCATCAACTGAAAAAGAACGAGGAATAATATGGAGAATTTCCCGATTAGCTAAAAGAGATATGGCCGAAGAGGCCTTAACTGCTCGTTCAACATCCTCTCGCGAAATCTCGCCATCAGCTCGAGAAACAGCGATGACGCCTTTGCTCGTCCGGGAAGTAATATGATTACCGCTCAAACTAACATAAACCCGTTCAATAGAAACTCCGCTGCGCCGCTCGGCTTCTTGAACTGCTTGACTAATGTTTTTAACTGATTCTTCAATATCAACAACGACTCCGCGGCGCAAACCAAAAGAAGGCGCCTGACTAGTTCCAATAATCTGAGGTTTGGTTCGGTCAGCCCTTACTTTGGCAACAACTGTCCGGATAAAACAGCTGCCAACATCTAAGCCAACAATGATAGTTTCCTTGGCCATAAATCAGCGAACAATAATAATATATCGTTCATTATTTGTTTTCTGTTTATTCTTGCTTGCTTATTAATTTTAATATTTTTTCTTCCATTGCCTTCATTACTTCCGCTTTTTGCTCGCCTGCCTCATGGTCGTAATCCAGCAAATGAAGTATCCCATGAATCAAGAGAATGGTCAATTCTTTTTCCAGGGAATGTCCTAAGCGCTTGGCTTGCTTTTTGGCCCGAGGATAGCAAATAATCACTTCGCCTAATCTTTTAACGCCATCGGGCGGTTCAACAAACTCCACCTCCTGTTTCTTTTTCAAACGAGGAAATGATTTGGCCAAATAAGGCAAGACAGATTTATTGCCAAAAGCCAAGACATCGGTCGCCCGATTTTTCCCTCGATACATCTTATTTAATTTTCTCATCCGGCCATCGCCGACAACGGCCAGACTGATTTCCGTTTTATCTTTAACTCCAACGGTTTTCAAGACAGCTTCAGCGACCCGCTGAAACGCCTTTTCATCTATTTCATTCTGGGTAAAATTATGAATTTCCAA
>CAYXST010000016.1:0-10676 GCA_964467815.1 uncultured Candidatus Saccharibacteria bacterium
AAATTCTTAAAAGAATTCTATGGTTTTCTGCAGAAAATTTATTATCGAATTGTATCTCTATTATAAGGCGAAGCTAAAATGTCTGTCAAGTGGATATCCGATACTATCGGTTAATCAAAAATAGAATGTCTCATTATGAAGAAAAATGGCTTGAATAAAGTAAAAAATCTATCGGGTAGTAAATGGACTATCTTAATTTATCCACAAGCGAAAATTTAAATAACTTGTTTATATCCCTTAAGAAGTTTTTAAAAGAATAGTTCTTTAGAGCTTGTCTAAAACGAACACTCTGATCCTATAGCCTGGTTATGCTACAAGATTCTCTTGCTTTGTCATTGTGAAGCCGGCACGACAAAGTGATCAATTATACTTATTTATCATTTCGTCGGCAATTCGCTGAAAAAACACGCTGTCAATCTTGGAGTCTGTCCTATTAGAGAATACAGGAATACAGAAAATTAGGTATAGGTATATGGGAAACTAAGTTTCCCACATAATTTAGCAGTTATCCCCTTGACCAAATAAGAAAAAAGACTAAAATAATGATAAAGATTCTTAATGATTAATAAACCTTAATAATTTTGTCTAAAAACTATGCAATACCTTACTATCAAAAAAGCAGCTAAACTGCTCCATGTGACTCCCCTAACCCTAAGAAACTGGGATAAGAAGGGAATTTTGAAGCCCTATCGCCATCCGGTTAACAATTACCGCATTTATCGGTTAGACCAAATAGAGGCCTTTTTAAGACAATTAGAGCTAAGCAGAGCCAAGCAAGCAAAAAGGAAAATAGATTTATTTTAACAAATTTGTTTTAAAGGAGTCTGGTTAAAAAAATCCGGGTTAATTAACTCGGATTTTTCGATTGCTCCAGCGCCAGGTATTTATTTAATTCCTTAAAGGGTCGTCCTCTTGACCACGTCCGCGCCAAGAGCGAGAGCGTGGAATCTCGAGGGCAACCCTTTAAGTCAAGAGTCGCCTTTTCGGACACGTCCTTTGCTCCGCAAATGGCGTATCCGAAAGGGCAACTCTTCTTGACTCTTAACTCCTGGCCTTGATGCTTTGTAAAATACCCAAGCCCAAAAAGATACTGACCAAACTGCTGCCGCCGTAACTAATCAAGGGCAGGGTCAAGCCGGTAATTGGCAAAAGAGCCATATTCATTCCTATATTAATAACTAATTGGGCTAAGAGCATTATAGCCAAACCAAGAGGAAAAAGTCGGGCAAAATTATTTGACGCGGCCAAAGATACTTTAATAATCCGCCAAAATAAAAGAGCGAATAAGCCGAATAAGACAAAGATTCCAATCAGCCCTCTTTGTTCGGCTAAGGTCGCAAAAACAAAATCGGTATGTTGTTCGGGCAAAAATTTAAGACCGGCTTGCGAACCAGCGCCTGACGACTGGCCGAAAAGCCCGCCTGAACCAATGGCAATTAACGATTGACTGATATGGTATCCCCGACCCAAGGGGTCCTCTTGAGGATTTAAAAAAGTGAGAATTCTTTCTTTTTGATAATCTTTTAAAACGTATGACCAACCGGCGGTAAAGAGAAGGACGGCCGCCAGAAAAAGAATAAACAGATGGCGCAGTTTAATGCCGGATACGACAATAATCCCCAGCCAAACGCTAAAAAGGATTAAAACCGAACCAAAATCGGGCTGAAAAAAAACTGCCGCGACAGGCAATCCTAAATATATCCCCGAAACGACTAAATGGCGAATGCGGTACATCTCAATATGACGCAAAGAAAAGTATTTGGCCAAAAGAAGAATAATGACTATTTTAACAAACTCAATTGGTTCAAACCTTAACGGGCCCAGGCGGAACCAACTGCTGGCTCCTCTAATTTCCTGCGAGAACAAAACAAAGACCAAAGAAATTAAAGAAACGAGATAGAGAGTAATTAAAACAGAAGAATAATTTTTGAAAACCCGATAATCAAAGAAACTTAAGGCAAGCATTGAGAAAAAAGCCAGACCAAGAAAACAAAGCTGTTTTTTAAAAAAGATTATTGATTCAGGAGAACCAATCCCGTAAATAGTTAAAAGCCCTACCCCGACCAGGAGCAGGACAACGATAATCAAAAACCAATCCAATTTTCTAAGATGAGCATACATGCAAGAAAATTAAGTTATGAGAAATTGTTTAGCAATTAGAAACTGGCCAATTGGGCCTGAAAGGCGCCCGCAGCCCCAATTCCTTAGTATTCCTGAAACTTTTCCGGTTCTCCTTTTTCTGGCGACAGATAATTGCTTGGGTCAAAAATATTAGTTTCTGCTTCTATCTCGACGAAGCTAACCTGGCCAATTATTTCTTTAAACCATGTTGCCGCAAAATCACGCTTTTGGCCAGCCGCCAAAGTCCTGACTTCGGTTTTTCCAAAAGCCAATAATTGGTTATCGGCATCTAAAAGCAAGATATCAAGAGATATTTTATCAAAATCAAAACTGGACTTGTTGATTAAAATGCCGCTTACCTGGCTAAATCCCGGTTCCTGGCTTGATAAAATCCTGTATTCCTTCTGCTGGACAAATAATTGGGGCGATTGATAGTTCTCTGCTCTTTGCCAGTCAATTTGGCCAAAAGAGAGCTTAACTCGTTTAACCGGTTTCTCGCTCTCCGCCTTAGTCCAAAGAAGATATTTGGTTTGATTGGGCAAAATGAAAGTAACGCCATTTAACTGCTCAATCAGATTATTTTGAGAATCGTAGAGCTCAAACCGATAAGGCGCCTGGCCGCTGCCATAATTAGGATTGGGGTTTTTAATTTGGACGGCTAAATCATAGAAATTTTCTTGGCCAGCTACCGCTTTTGCCCATAAAATTTCAATGTCTTTGATATAGACCAATTCACAGGGCGGACAGGGACCGCCGCAATCAATGTCCTTTTCTCCTTGATTCTGAATACCGTCAGAGCAAGAAGGTTCCGGCTGGATTGAATAATAAACCAAAAAACCCAAGCCGGTCAAAATCAAAAAGAAGATTAAAGCAATAGTAATTTTTTTATTCGTCCGCCGTGACATATTTTTTGGAAACAAGGCGCCTTTTCTTTGAATCAAGCGACCAAAGCAAAAACCCTATAAACATCATTACTCTGTATTATAGGGTTTTTATCTAAAATAGTAAACCTTTTTTGGCTAAAAAATGGGGACGACCTACTTTTGCGGTAAAACCACTATCATCGGCCTTGGAAAATTTCACTTCTGTGTTCGGAATGGGAACAGGTGGGACATTCCCGGTATAATCCCCATATTTTAACCAAAAAAGCGGGGAGCGCAAAAACGCCAAGTAAAATAATATACAGCAATAAAAACACGAGGTCTATTGTCAAGCCAATCTTCCAATGTTCTTTAAGTTTTTTAAGACCCATTCAAAAGATTGGTTTGGTGGATAAATGATTGATTAGTACTCCTCAGCTGAACGCATTACTGCGCTTAGACCTAGAGCCTATCAACGTGGTCATCTCCCACGAATCTATGATACCTAATCTTGGGTTGGGCTTCGCGCTTAGATGCTTTCAGCGCTTATCCCATCCAAACTTAGCTACCCAGCATTGCCCCGGGCGGGACAACTGGCAGACCAGAGGTTTGTTCGTTCGGATCCTCTCGTACAATGAACGACTTCCCTCAAGTATCAACGCCTGCGGCAGATAGGGACCAACCTGGCTTACGCCGGTCTGAACCCAGCTCCATGTAATTCCTTTATTTCTAAAGGCACAGACTATATCTTCATCCCATCAGATATGAAATTATCTTATGGGAGCATGACGTATTATAGCAGTTTAGTTTCTCGAATATCGAGTACCTGCTATCAGCCGCTTAAAGCGACTAGTCGTTACGGGGAAATGATAATTTATAACTCAAATTATTATCAATTCTTCCCTCGGTAAACCCTTCTTAATTGGGTTCTCTTAAAGAAGGTTCTACCGATATAAGTCGGTTGTCATATATGGTTGCCCATATAAGACGCGAATTCCGCGTACCTTTTTAATTGGCGAACAGCCAACGTTTATTCCATTTTTTCTAATGGCACAGACTATACCTTCCGCCCGCATTTCCATACGGGGGCCAACGTTTTATAGGCAGCGCTCTTTATAGCTGTCTTCCTTGTTTCTGCCTATCTCGCGCACGATCAAGTCGTACGAATGAAGTCGTTACGGGGTTATATGATAACTTATATTGCATAGATGGAATGATATAGGGATACACAATTTCACAAAATCGTTGCACCGAAGCACTCGGGATGTAAATTCGGTATCCGTCTTGTATCCAATGCAATCGGGAATCAAGAGAAAAATTTTTACGTAAACATTTCTGGAGTAGTTCGTGTTCTATTTTAGAAAAAGCAAGTGTGTTCAAGAACAATCCATAACAATCATTACGTCTACCGCCGTCATCCATGAACCATACAGCTAAACTAAGTGGTGATTTCAATAAATTAGAAATATTCTTAGGAATGATCTTCTTGCCTTTCGGATAAAACTGTTGTCTCAGTTCGGTGAAAAACGAATATACTTTCGTGTTGAACTTCCATTCAACAGACTTTCTGCCTGACCGTTTGTCTGTCATTTCTAATTTATATGGCCGAGAAGATATAAATGAAGATAATTCACTATATTTCCAGAAAATATAATCTTTTTGTGAGTGACCATGCATCATTTCCAGGCGAGCGCCTGTTTTAAGCATGGCAATATGTGAATCACCAAGTATCGTACCCAGCACAATCTCTTTTTCTCTTGTGGAAATTATACGCGTTGTCATAAACTTCCCACGGTATTACCATAGTTTCTTATAGTTAATTATACCACAAAAAACCTTAGGCTTCACCGTTATGAGTTGGTTTTCTATCTGTGAGAATTACTTCTCACAGGGGCAATCACTGTTACCCTTGGGAGCTTCTTCACCCCCAGGATAAGATGCATATTATTCACATATTACTATGTGGACAGACTATATCTTCACCCTAATAAAACTAGGGGCTCAACGTATAATAATGGTTTCATCCCAGAATATCTGGTACCCATTATTTCGCCCTGACGGGCTTAGTCGTTACGGGGTTAAAGAGATTTTATATTCCATTCCTGAAATAATATAAGGAACTTATTAGAATTTCCTTTTGTTTACAAGATAATTGCATAAAACTCTTTAACTTCCCACGGCATTGTCCATTACTTCTATTATATCACAAAAAAACAATGGATTTCACCGTTATAAGTTGAGTTTTGTCTGTTGGATTACTCCAAACAGCGACCTATCTTTTAAGCCGACATCGAGGTGTCAAACAGGCCCGTCGCTGTGGACGCTCGGGACCTATTAACCTGTTATCCCCGGAGTAGCTTTTGTCTGATAATCTTCCGCAGTTCTACAACCTACGGTCGGTTCACTAAGTTCTGCTTTCGCAACTGCGCGGCATATCCGCCTTGCAGTAAAGCCGGCTTTTGCCTTTGCGCGACCGGTCCGATTTCCATCCGGACTTAGCCGACCTTATAAACGCCTCCGTTACTTTTTAGGCAATTATGTTATCTCAAAAGTCTAGGAATTTTATATTCCATTGTTTGTATTTTTCTATAGCACGAGAATACATTTTTCCCAGATTTTAAGCTCTGATTCTACAATCAGATCTCTGCATCGCTGCAGAGTTCAGACTATATCACCATCCAATACGATTAAATATTGGAGTCTAACGTGTAGTCGTTGAGGGCTCAAGTATATTATACCTGGTTCCCTGCTGATTATCTGGCAATCCGTTAAAAACGAACAACGCTTGTTGGATTACTCCTTAAGCACTCCAGATGTTCCAGCATATTAGTTAGATTTTCATTGAGAATTACTTCTCAACGGCCCCACTAATTAAGGCTAGCGCCCCACTAAAACTACCCAGCACCCACTGTTTTCGCCTAAGGCGAATTAGAGATATCATTTTGAAAGACGGGTATTTCACTGGCGGCTCCACTCAACCCGAAAGTCAAGTTTCAAAGCCTCCCCGCTATGCTACGCATTCAAAACAACACCCCAATGAGAACCTATAGTAAAGCTTCCGGGGTCTTTCCGTCTTGCCGCAGGTAGGGGGCATCTTCACCCCCACTGCATTTTCACCGGGCTCCTCGTGGAGACAGTTTCCCAGTCGTGACGCCATTCGTGCGGGACTGAATTTACCAGTCAAGGAATTTCGCTCAATATGTTATCACCTTGATTTGCTCAAGATTTCTCCATATTGCTATAGAGCTCGGACCATCTCTTAATCGCCTGAGGCGATTTCCGACGTATGGCCTCTGAGGGGGTCGCTCAAGGCGACCTTCCCTGCTGATTGCCACTTGCTTAAAACAAATGGGTTCCAGCATATAGTCGGATTTTACTAAGGCAACAAAACTCACCTTAGGACCCTTCATTTATGTTAACTTGTAGTCGCCTACAAGATCGGACTATATCATCCTCACTATCTTTCTTTTCTGAAGACGCGAGGTCTGGCGTATAGTCTCTGAGGATTTTCGGGCAAAGAATTGAGGTAATCTTGAAGAGAATACTTTCTCTTTCTCCCTTTACCTTTATTTAACTTCTCTCTCAATTGAATTATTTCTTTACCCAAATCTTTCCTGCGGATTGCCTGCACTGATATATTGTTACTGATTATTAAATAATCGAGTAATATCAGATACTCAGGGTTTCCCGCATATGGCCAGATTTTACAACTACTATGGTCCATTTAATAGTTAGGGCCGACATTGACTAGGGCTTCGGGCTTCAGCAGTCATCTAAAAGACAACCACCTCAACCGTTAACCTTCTAGCATTGGTCAGGCGTCACCCCCTATACATCCTCTTGCGAGTTAGCAGGGAGCTGTGTTTTTGATAAACAGTCGCCAGGAATCTTTTGCTGCGGCCCGTCTAAAGACGGGCGAGGCTTATTCCGAAGTTACGCCTGCTGTTTTGCCGAGTTCCTTCACAAGGAATCACCCGTTCGCCTTGGGCTACTCGCCCTGCCCACCTGTGTCGGTTTACGGTACGGACCCGGTATTTCTAATTTTAGAAACTTTTCTTGGAAGCTTGCTCACCCGAATCAGTCCTCCCGAAAGAAAACCTTTTCGCTTACCTTGGAGTTAATCTAGACCGGATTTGCCAAATCTAGCTCCTCAATACACGAACGGCAATCCAATAAGCCGCCCGGGCTACTAAGCTCCGTCCTTCCATCAAAAAATACCGGGGGGACGGAATATTAACCGTCTGTCCATCGCTAGACGCCTGCTTAAAAACAGGTCGCTAACTTAGGCCCGCCTAACCCTTGGCTGATGTTCATTGCCAAGGAAACCTTGGGCTTTCGGCGATCCGGTATCTCACCGGATTTGCGGTTACTTATGCCAACATTCTCACTTCTTTGGACTCCGCCCAAGCTCGCGCTTGAACTTCGTTGTCCAAAGAACGCTTCCCTACCACACCACTGCGAAGCAGTGGCATCTGTGTCTTCGGTATCAAGATTAGCCCCGTTAAATTTTCGGCGCGAAATCTCTAAACTAGTGAGCTGTTACGCACTCTTTAAAGGATGGCTGCTTCTAAGCCAACCTCCTAGCTGTCAGAGAAGTCTCACTTCCTTCTCCACTGAGCTTCCCGCCAAAGGCGGGTCTCCGCCAGAGGCGGAGAGATTTAGGGACCTTAGACGACAGTCTGGACTCTTTTCCTTTTGACTATGGAGCTTCGCCCCCACAGTCTAACTCCCATGCTTTAATCTCGCAGAATTCGGAGTTTGATTGGAAGCAGTAGGAAAAATCCATCTACATCCATTCAGTGCTCTACCTCTGCGAGGGAACACATAAGGCTAGCCTTAAAGCTATTTCGGGAAGAACCAGCTATTACCAAGCTCGATTAGCTTTTCACTTCTAACCACAGCTCATCCCCTAGTGTTGCACGGCTAGTGGGTGCGGACCTTCCCCGATGATTAAATCGGGTTCATCCTGGCCATGGTTAGCTCGCTTTGGCTTCGGGTCGTATCCAGACGACAGTCCGCTAAAAGCGGACAAACGGGCTATTAACCCTCGCTTTCACTATGTCTCCGTTCTATTCGAACTTAGACAAGCCATCTAAATACACTCGTTGGCTCGTTCTGCAAAAAGCACCCCGTCACCCCGCAGTATTGCGGGGCTCCGAGTCTTTGTAGGCTTATGGTTTCAGGTTCTATTTCACCGCCCTTACCGGGCTGCTTTTCACCTTTCCCTCACGGTACTAGTTCACTATCGAACACAAAGAGTATTTAGTCTTGGCAGAGCCCGCTTCCGCTAAAGCTTCAGCGGGCAAGTAGGACTGCCAGCTTCCCATGGGACAATCTGTTCCCAAGGTACTTAAGAATAACAACTAGGAGCATAAAGGGGTTTTCGTCTACGGGACTATTACCCTCTTTGGTGCCGCTTCCCAGCAAGCTTTGACTAACCAACCATTATCTTTATAGACTCCCTCTGGATAACCTCTTGCTTAAAAAGATTTTCAAGCAAGAGGCGCTCCAGAACATTATTACCTTACAACCCTCATTCGCGCTTTGCTGTTGCTCGGCACGAACGAGTTTAGACTCTTCCCTTTTCGCTCGCCGCTACTTAGGGAATTCATCGCCCAAAAGGCGACTTGTTTTCTTTTCCTCTGGGTACTGAGATGTTTCACTTCCCCAGGTTCCCCGTCCAGTTATAAAAACCGGACTGCGGGCGCTTATCGCGCTCGCGGGTTTCCCCATTCGGACATCCCCGGATCAAAGGTTGCTAGACACCTCCCCGAGGCTTATCGCAGTCACACCACGTCTTTCATCGGCTCTTTATGTCAAGGCATCCACCATAAGCCCTTAGCACCACCAAACCAATCTTTTGCTAAGGAATTATTTACTTCCTAAACAAAGTCAGTCTGATGATAGAAACCGCATTTTTTTACTGTATATTTTTACCTGCTTCTTTATTTAATTGTCAAAGAACAAATAAAAAGACCGCTTTAGAAAGCGGTCTCGTTCTAAGAGAAAATAAAACAAACTTACAGTCATCAACCGCTTCCTAGAGTAATTGGTCTTTTTATTTGATTCATATACCTATATTCTATGATACATTAACCACCTTGACCTTGTCAAGAGCCCTTGGCCAATATATTAAATAATCTAATTCTTGTCTTTTATTCCGAGACGTCTTTCTTCGCTCGACTAAGAATCTGAGCAGCTAAATCTTTGCCCCCTAAGCCAAAAGCCAAACCAGCGGCAATCGCTAAGGCGGCGACAAATCCGGTGAAAATCGTCTGGATTAAAGCCGGAACGATGCCCAATTGAAGCAAAGCAGCCAAAACAGCAAAAATCAATATAGCCCATTTAGTCATCGCGCTTAAAAAATTAGCCCCTTTCAAGTCAGCCGCTTCAACGCTTGCCTTAACCAGTTTCTGTAAAAAACTGGAAATCAGGACAGCTGCCAAAAGAATAAGCACGGCCACAATCAGATGAGGAATGTAAAGAAGAACCCTTTTTAAAAATTCTGTTACTTGGGGCAAATTAAGAATATCGGTGGCGGCCATCAGAAAAACGATAATGAAAAACCATTTAACCAACTCGCCAATAAATTTGCCCGAATCCAGCTTTAAATTAGCTTTTTCCAATCTTCTCTTAAAACCTATTTTCTCTAAAATCTGGTCAATTCTAAAAACGCGGATAATTTGAGCGGCTAATTTAGCTAAAACGACAGCGATTAACCAACCAATCAGAAAGACAATAATCGCTCCCAAAAGCCTTGGCAAAAAACCGATAAAGCCGGACCAAAGGGTTTGCAGAGAAGATGTGATTACTTCAGTCCAAGTTTGGACTACCATTTTTTTTCACCCCCTTTCTCTAATTTTTTTTAAACCTGAGCAATAATAGAATTTTCCCGATGCTTTATTAAAGCTTAACACAAAAACCCATGACTGGCTTGTGGATAAGTCAAAACCTGAAAAAAACGGCAATAAATTGCCGATTTTTTGGCGGGATATTCTAAACTTTGCGCGAAATTTCTTTAAAAGAAACTGACGCTCCGCCCTTGAACCCTCCTTCCGCCCCGCCGCCGCTCGTTGCCCGGATTTGCCTCATTGAATGGTCGTAAAGCGAGTTCAACAGGGTTTTAAAATTATTTTTCAAATCCGCCGGTTACCCAGTCAAATTCGCCCTGCCAATTTCGGGAAGGACAACTCCAGCCGGGACTTGAGGGATGAGGGTTACCGCTTGTTTCCATATCGCGGA
Organism: uncultured Candidatus Saccharibacteria bacterium; assembly: GCA_964467815.1. GTDB lineage: Bacteria > Patescibacteriota > Minisyncoccia > Portnoybacterales > UBA2143 > CAYXST01. Next base: position 10,224 of record CAYXST010000016.1, read on the forward strand.
CTCCTAAAACATAAAAAGCGCCGCGCGAAGCATCACAGCCATAGTTTCCGGCATCGTAGCGATAATAATTATAGCCGTAACAACCGGTTCCGGAACCACCTTTGGGATCTGTGGGAACCTTGCTTATTAGGTTGGCTGTTTCTAAAGCGCCAATGAATGGGTCTGTACCACAAGGACCTTGATCCCACCCACCGCAACAACCATCGCTGGAAACAGAAGGATAGCGACCGTTAGTATCGTAATACATTTCCAAAGCAAGAATTATTTGATGCATATCCGATAATCTTCTGGCATCTCTCGCTTTTCCCCGAGCGGTATTCAAACTAACCAAAACAATGCTGGCTAACAAGCCAATAATAGCAATGACTACGAGTAGTTCAATAAGAGTAAAGCCTTTTTTAGAAGTGTGTGATAAATGCATGATTCTAAAATGCTGGAGGAATAACCTCCTCC
>CAYXST010000017.1:0-10204 GCA_964467815.1 uncultured Candidatus Saccharibacteria bacterium
TTATAATTTAACGCAAAAATTAACCTTTAGGCCATTATAACAAGAAACAACTAATCTGTCAATATAAGAGGTAAAAATTCTAACTGGATATAACGAAATAAAGACCAAATAAAACTTAAACGAATGAAAATTAAACATAAAGAACTACATCGAATTGTTTCCACGGCGATTATTTATCGACCGGCCAAACAGAAGGACGGCCGGCCGACTTATTTACTCTTGCGCCGCAGCTTGGAGAAAAAAGCCTTTCCGGGCAAATGGACCGTGCCCGGCGGCGGCTTGGAAACAGACGATTATGTTAATACTCCCAAAACAACCAAGGACCACTGGTATTTTGCTATCGGGAATTCTTTAAAACGCGAAATTAAAGAGGAATGCAATTTAGAAGTAGGTCGGGTAAAGTATTTGCTGGATATTACCTTTATTCGGTCGGATGGTCAGCCGGTAATTATTTTAAGTTTTTATTGTCCTTACAAATCAGGTCGGGTAAAATTAGACGAGGACGATATTGAATATACTTGGGCAACTTATCCGGAAGCCAGGAAATATGATTTGATTGAAGGAATCTTGGGAGAAATAGCTCTGGTTGACAAAATACTTCAGGGGAAAGATGGAAACAGAATAAAATATAAATATTAAATAAGATGACTTCACCCGTTGACGAAATTAAGAATCGGCTTGATATTGTTGAAATAATTGGCGGTTATGTCCGTTTACAAAAAGCCGGCCGCAATTACCGGGCTCTTTGCCCTTTTCATTCGGAAAAGGCGCCTTCATTTTTTGTTTCGCCGGAAAGGCAGCTTTGGCGCTGTTTTGGCTGCGGCAAAGGGGGCAGTATTTTTGACTTTATTATGGAAATAGAAGGCGTGGAGTTTGGCGACGCCTTAAGAATACTGGCTCAACGAGCCGGAGTGGAATTAAAAAAAATAGATCCCAAGCTGAAGACAGAAAGAACCCGTCTTTATGAAATCTGCAGTTTGGCCAATCAGTTTTTTATCAGACAATTGGCGGGAAGCCGGGCCGGCAAACAGATGCAAGATTATTTAAACAGCCGCGGGTTGAAGTCAAAAACAATTAAGGATTGGCAGATCGGTTATGCGCCTGACGGATGGAGCAGTTTATTGGAATTTTTAGGAGGGCGGGGCTATCCGGAAGGAGAAATCGATAAAGCCGGTTTGGCGGTTAAGAACGAAGAGAAGAAAAAATATTACGACCGTTTCCGCGACCGAATTATTTTTCCCATTCGCGATTTGAACGGAGTAACCATTGGCTTTAGCGGAAGAGAAAATCCTTGGCGGCCCAACCAACAGATGGGCAAGTATATCAACACGCCCAATACTTTAATTTATGACAAAAGCCGCGTTTTATACGGTCTAGATAAAGCCAAATTGGCTATTCGCAAAGAAAATTTCTGTATTTTAGTCGAGGGACAGATTGACGTGGTCGCTTCGCATCAAGCCGGCTTTGTTAATGCGGTCGCTTCCTCAGGGACGGCTTTAACGGAAGAACAATTAAAGATTATCAAGCGTTATACCGAGAACTTATCTACGGCTTTTGACATGGATTTGGCCGGCCAAGCGGCGACCAAGAGGGGAATTGATTTGGCTATTCAGCTCGGTTTTAACACTAAGGTTATCAGCTTGCCGGCCGGGCAAGATCCGGCTGATTATCTTCTAAAGAATAATTCTCTTTGGGAGCAAGCAATCAAAAAAGCCGGCAGTTTAATTGAGTTTTATTTAGAAAACGCCTTGGCCCAATACGATTGCCAAACCCTTGAAGGGAAGAAGGAGATAGCTAAAATTATTTTGCCTTTGATTAAGAAAATTCCTCACAAGATTGAACAGTCGCATTGGCTTCAGGAATTGTCTCGCCGATTAAGGGTTCAGGAAAAGGACTTGGTTGATGAAATGGAAAGAACAGAAATTCCCATGACGGAAGAAAACATCCCTCAAATTGGAAAAGAATTTGATTCAGTTGAGTTAGCTCGGCCAACTGATAACAAAATTGATTTGGAAGAATATCTTTTGGGCCTGCTTTTAGTCAATTTAAAAAAATTCAAGAGATTTAAGCGTCAGCCGGCTTATCTATTCAGCAATTCTGACTTAGCCGAAATATTCAAAAATCTAAAGAAATGCTCAAAAAAAAGAATCAAACTAACCGGCTTCCGTGAGAATTTATCAAATGATTTGGCTAATCAATTAGATGAGCTTATTTTCAAAGCGGAGGCTCGAAGCAGTCTATTGGATAAATCGGCCGATGATTTCAAGCCGACTAAAGAAATCAGATTTTGTTTTAGCCAGCTGAGAGACCGTTATTGGCGTCAAAAATTAAACCAAATTAATCTTTCCATTCGGGAAGCCGAAGAGAAAAAAGATAAGGATTTATGTAAAAAATTGACCGAAGAAGCTAATAAATTAACTAAACAAGTCATTTTGTCTAAAAGTTAACTATATGGCCAAGAAAAAAACTGCTCGAGGCAAGCCGTGGCCGGTGAGCCGGCGCCGTTCCTTGAGCAAAAAAACAAAACAAAAAAGAACAAATAAAAAAGCAATTAGCCGAAAAAGGAAAAAGTTAGCTAAGCCGAAGATAAAAAAAGCGGTAAAAAGAAAAGCCGTAAAATCAGTTAAAAAGAAAATAAATCAGCGGGCCAAAAAACGAATCATGCTTTCCAGACGGCCCAGAAAAAGAAAAGAATTAATCACCGAAGAGAAAATTCAGGAATTGGTTGTTCGAGGAAGGGAACGCGGCTTTGTCACTGAAGACGAAATTATTAAATTAGCGCCTCGGATTGAAGAGGACATCGTCGGCTTGGAAGAAGTTTGTCAACGTCTTAAGGATAATAACATTGAGGTGATTGAATCAATTGAGTTTTTAGAAGCGCTTTCAGCTGAAAAAGGAAAGAAAACTGCGCTTAAGGAAAAATTGCCTCTTAGATTAGAGCCCTTTGACAATGTCCAGATGTATTTGCGGGAAATCGGCAAGATTCCTTTAATTAATGCCCAGGAGGAAGTTAAATTGGCCAAGCAGATTGAAAAAGGGGATGAAGAGGCCAGACAAAAACTGACCCAGGCCAATTTGCGCTTGGTCGTCAGCATTGCCAAAAGATATGTTGGGCGAAGCCGTAATTTAACGCTCTTGGATTTAATCCAGGAAGGCAATATCGGTCTTTTTAAGGCCGTAGAGAAATTTGATTATCACCGGGGCTATAAATTTTCTACTTACGCGACCTGGTGGATCCGTCAGGCCATTACCCGGGCCTTGGCTGACCAATCCCGGACTATTCGTATTCCGGTTCATATGGTTGAAACAATCAGCAAATATGCTCAAATCAAGCGGCGGCTTTTACAGGATTTAGGCCGGGAACCTCTCCCTGAAGAGATAGCCGCGGAGATGGGCGAAACAATTGATAAAGTCAGGCAAATTATGAAAATTTCTCAAGAAACTCTTTCTTTGGAAGCGCCCATCGGCGACGAAGACGAAGAAAGCAGTTTGGGCGAATTTATTGAAGATAAAAAGACGGCTTCGCCGGTTCAAGTGGCTGCTCGCAAGTTGTTGCGCGGCCGGTTAAAAGAAATTTTGACTGATTTATCGCCGCGTGAACAAAAAATTCTAGAAATGCGTTTTGGCTTAATAGATGGCATTACTCATACTTTGGAAGAAGTTGGTCAGGAGTTTGGCGTAACTCGGGAACGGATTCGCCAGATTGAAGCCAAGGCCTTGGAACGGATGCGCCAGCATAAGGGCTCTAAAAAGTTGAAAGGGTATTAGTTTAACAAGGATGATAACCAAGACTGACGGCCGTCCAGTCAAACTAGAGACAATGGACAATCCGAAAGCGAAAAACATAGTCATTATCTTAACCGAAGCGGCGGCTATTTTTTTAATGGCTTTTAATTTACTGCCTCGCAAGGCCGGTTTGTTTCTGACCGGTATATTAATTTTTTATTTCATCTTTAGCCCTTTAGAGGATTCTCTTTGGGTTTTTATTGCTTCTATTCCTTTATTTGTTGCCTTGCCCATTACCGAAAGATTTGACACAATGGCTAATTGGCGGATTTTATTGGCGGTCTTATTTTTGGTTTGTTTGGCAAAAGCAGGATTCTTTAATTCATTCAGAATGAAATTTAGCGGCTGGAAATTAAAGGAGAAATTTGAACATTATCCAGTAGAATCATTGACGGTTGTTTTTATTTTTATCGGCGCTCTTTCGCTTCTGGCAGCTGAAGATATTTGGCTGGGGACCAAAAAACTGCTCTTTTTAATTAATATCTTTCTGCTCTACGTAGTTATTAGAAATCTGATTGCTCGAAATAAAGAAATTGTTTTTAAAATTTTTAGCGCTATTAAAGTAACTATCGGTCTGACTTTAGGAATTGGTTTTTCCCAGTTAGCTCTGGTCTTTTTTGTTAATCTCCATCAATTTTGGCATCTTTGGGACAGACATATTATCAATGTCTTTTACGGCCAGAATTTAAGCGACCTTTTGTCTTACAGCAATACCTGGTTTTCCTATTATTCTTATCAACTGCCCACTTTGCGAATGTTTTCTGTCTTTCCCGATTCCCATTCTTTTGCCTTTTTTTGCGTTTTGGCCCTGCCTTGTTTTTTGGCAACAGTCTTTCTTCGGCCAAGAGAAAATAGAGAAAAGGCTGTTTTTTATTATTTCTTTCTGATTGCCTGTCTATTGGCCATTATTTTTTCCGGCTCCCGAGGCGCCTGGGTCAGCGCTTTGATTTCTTGTCTGATATTTTTATTGATTATTTTGCTCTATTGGTCGCCGACCGTTCGCGCTTGGACAAATTTTTTAAAACCCAGATATGCCAAGAAATGGTCGCAACAAATTCAGCTTATTTTAGGAACTTTAATTATCTTTTTCATCTTGTTCCCGATTGCCTCAGCTATTCTTTTCATGCCTCAATATATTCAATTAGGCCAAGAGGCGATTTCAGATTTTTCTTTATTTGAAAGAGCCAGAAGCATTATTGATTTAGCCGAACTGTCGGTCAAAAGCCGATTAGAAATTTGGCGGAGAACAATAGATTCAATTGTCATTCGTCCTATTTTGGGAGTAGGTTTAGGCAATTATTCTCTGGTCCTTAACGAACCCTTATCAACGGCCAGAAAAGGCGCTTCGGCTCACAATTTATATTTAGACGTAGCCGCTGAAATAGGCGTCTTTGGCTTGCTTATTCTATTAGTCATTTTTGGTTATATTCTAAAAGACGCCTGGCAGGTTTTTATCCGTCAGGGAAAATCATTTTTTGGCGTCTGGGCCGGCTTTTTTCTGCTTGCCTTAATCTGGATTTTCAGTTATAGTTTATTTGACATCGTCCTCTTTAACGACAAGGTTTTTTTATTTTTCATGGTTAATTTGGCTGTCTTGTATGGGGCAAAATCATCCTTTGGTTTCTATAAATCTACTCACTTATAATGCCGGTCAATATCTAGAAAGTTGTTTGGCTTCAGTTTTCAAGCAGAGTTATCCTCGGCTGGAAATTTTAATTATTGACAATCAGTCAACTGACGGAACGATTGATTATTTGAAAGGGTTAAAAGAGCGAGCGAATTTAAGAATTATTTTCAATCAAAAGAATCTTGGCTTTGCGGCAGGCCATAATCAAGGCATTAGAGAAAGCCGGGGAGATTTCGTTTGCTGCCTTAATCAAGATGCTGTTTTGGATAAAGATTTTATCCAGAACGCCGTTCAAGAGCTGGTCAAGGATAATAAAATAGGTGCTCTTCAGGGCAAGCTCTTGCGTTGGAATATTGGTAATTTATCTCTGGGCCAGTCAATGGCCGATTACCGGGTCTCATATATTATTGACACGACCGGCTTGATTTTTTTAAAGAATAGACGGATTGTTAACCGGGGGCAAGGCGAAATTGAACAGGGCCAGTTTGAAAAAAAAGAAGAGGTTTTTGGAGCTGACGGAGCGGCGCCGGTTTATCGGCGTCAGGCCTTGGTTGATGTCGGGATTAACGATGAATATTTTGACGAGGATTTTTTTTGCTATAAAGAAGACGTTGACTTGGCCTGGCGTTTACGCCTGGCCGGCTGGAAAACCATTTATCAACCAGCCTGTCTGGCTTGGCATGCTCGCACTTCCGGCGAAAGCGTCGCTTTAAGCTATTTCGGCATTGTCCGAGAAAGATTAAAGATTAATAAATTTTCAAAATATCTGGCTTTTAAAAATCAGCGGTTAATGCAGATTAAAAACGAGCAAATGGGGCTTCTTATAAAACATTTGCCCTGGTTTATGCCCAAAGAAATTGCTTCTTGGTTTTACGTCCTCCTTTTGGAAAAATATACCTGGCGGGCGATTAAGGATTTGTTTAAACAGGCGCCCGGCGCTTGGCAAAAGAGAAAAATAATTATGGACAGAAAAAGATTGAAGGCCGGGCAAATAGGAAAATGGTTTAAATAAACTGTTTAATATGGAAAATCAATTTCAAAATCAACCCAAAAAGAGAAAGCGAGTTTGGTTATGGCTTTGTCCTTTTTTGGTTATAGCTTTCTTTGCTTTCTTCTTTTTAAAAACCAGTTTTACGATCAGCCAAGTTATGGATTTAAAACAAATGGCCAATTGGACCGCTCAAGTTCTGCCTTTCGGGAGCGACCTGGCCGATTTGCCTCAGCCAAATCCTGACAGAATCAATATTTTGCTTTTAGGGATAAGGGGATTGGAAGACCCGGGCGAAGGAAAACTGCTTTCTGACGCAATAATTCTAGCCAGTCTCAATAAAAAAACCGGTCAAATCGCTTTATTCTCTTTGCCGCGGGATATTTATTACAGAATTTGGTGCTCGGAAGAGAATAAAAAAATCAACTTCGCTTATGCTCAAGGAGGCTTGGATTGCGCCAAGAAAACAATTGCTTCTTTAACCGGACTTTACGTTGACTATGCTATCAGCGCCGACTTTGAAGCGCTTAAAGAAATTGTTGACGCCTTGGGCAATATTACTGTTTATTTAGAAGAGCCGTTTGAAGAGAATTTTCAATGGGCCAAAGAAGGACAAGAAGAAAACGAATATTGGTTTATTAAAGAGATTGATGGCGAAGAAAAATGGGTTTTTTCTCTGCCGGCCGGCCAAAACATTCTAGATGGCCAAACCGTTCTTTATTATGTTCGGTCTCGCTATTCGACTGATGATTTTGACCGAATGCGGCGGCAGCAAAAAGTTCTTCTGGCCATTAAAGAAAAAGCTCTTTCTTTGGGCGTCTTAATCAATCCGATTAGAGTTTATCAATTGCTTGATCTCTTAGGAGAAAATGTTCGGACAGACATGAACTTGGCCGATATCAAAGAGCTGATTGGCTTGGTGGCTAATTTAGACACTCAAAATATTAAAAGAAAAGTTTTTGACATCAATTCCGAGGGATTGCTTTATCATGCCTTTATCAACGAAGAATATGTTCTCTTGCCGGTCGGCGATAGTTTTGACCGAATTCAGGAAATTTGTCAGAATATTTTTGACTAAAATTTAATGCTTTCAATTATTGTCACCCATCATCAAACGCCGGTTTTGTTAAAACTTTGCTTAAAGTCGATTAAGGAAAATATCGGCTCTTTTGGCATGTCGCCGAATGAGCAATTTAGGTACGAAATAATTATTGTTGACAGCCAAGCCGACCAAGAAATCCAGGAATCAATCAAGGAGAAATTTCCGACAGTTCAATTTATCTCTTTTTCAAAAAATGTTGGCTATGCTAAAATTGTTAATGAGGGCATTAAAGCGACTCAGGGAGAATATATCTTGATTCTCAACGCCGATATTATTGTTCTTGATAAAGCAATTAGTCGTTTATGGGAATATCTGGAAAAACATCCGGATGTCGGCATAGTCGGTCCTCAGCTATTAACTTTTAGTAATCAGATCCAAGGTTCCTGTTTTAGTTTTCCCAGTTTGGGAGCTATTATTGCCCGGCGAACCTTCTTGGGTAAATTGGACTGGGGCAAACAGAAGATAAATCAGTTTTTAATCCAGGGAAAAGATTTTTTCTCTCCTCAACCGGTTAATTGGCTGCAGGGTTCAGCCATGCTTATCCGTAAAGAAGCCATTAAAAAAGTTGGTTTGTTGGATGAACGGTTTTTTATATACTTGGAAGACACTGACTGGTGCCGTCGTTTTTGGCAAAATGGTTATCGGGTCGTTTATTGTCCGACGGCTCAAATGGCTCATTATTATTATCGAGCCAGCAAAAAATGGGGCGGCTTCTTGGATATTTTAGTTAACAGATATACTCGTTTGCACATTGTCAGCGCCTTAAAATATTTTTGGAAATGGCGTCATTCCAAAAATACTCATTTGAAGATTGTGCTTTGAAATAAATATTTCTATAAGAAAAGATGAAAAAGTATATATCTTTGCCCATCTGGATTCTTTTATTAGCGGTCATTTTCGGACTTGGTTTTTTTGTCGGCCAATCCAGCCAGCCATCAATTGGAAAGGTAGAAGGATTAACTAATAAAGAATTAGGCCAGTCATCATTGGTTGATTTCAGTTTGTTTTGGGACGCCTGGCGCCTTATTGAAAAAAAATATGTTGACCGGGGCGAATTAAATCGGCAAAATATGGTCTACGGAGCCGTTGCCGGCTTGCTCAAATCCTTAGACGACCCTTATTCGGTCTTTATGGAACCCCAAGAGAGCAAGAAGTTTATTGACGATATGGAAGGTAGTTTTGAAGGGATTGGCGCTGAAATTGGTATCCGCAAAGGAATTTTAACCATTATTGCTCCCCTGGAAGGAACGCCCGCTCAAGGAGCCGGTTTGCGAGCCGGTGATAAAGTTCTTAAGATAGATGATGCCTTAACAGCCGATTTGACCCTTGACGAAGCGATCAATTTAATTAGAGGACCTAAGGACACGGAAGCAATTTTATTAATCATGCGTGACGAATGGGATGAGACCAAGGAGATAAAAATTATTCGGGGAACGATTAAAATCCCCATTATTAAATGGGAAATGCTCGCCTCGACAGGCGAAGCCGACGGGAAAGAAGAGAATATTGCCTATATCCAGTTTTATCACTTTACCGAAAACGCGTCTAATGAATTTAAAAAAATAGTCAGAGAAGTTTTAAATTCTCGAGCCAAGGGATTAATTTTAGATGTTCGCAATAATCCGGGCGGTTATTTAGAGGTAGCTGTTGATATCGCCGGCTGGTTTTTGCCTAAGGGAGAACTGGTTGTCGCCGAGGATTTTGGCAACGGCCAAAGAAACGAATACCGCAGCAGAGGACATGACGACTTAGCTGAATTGCCGACGATTCTTTTAGTTAACGAAGGCTCGGCTTCGGCTTCGGAAATTTTAGCCGGCGCCTTAAGAGATATTAAAGGAATTAAAATCATTGGTCAAAGGACTTTCGGCAAGGGCTCGGTTCAGCAATTAGAAAAACTAAAAGATGGTTCCAGTATTAAAATTACGGTAGCCAAATGGCTGACACCGGCCGGTTTAAACATTAGCGAAGAGGGGATTGCCCCGGACGTTGAAATAGAAATAACCGAAGAAGACATTGATGAGATGCGCGACCCCCAATTAGACAAGGCCTTAGAGGTATTAAAAGAGGAAATCAATCGGTAATTTTATGAATAAGAAGCTTAGAAATAGTTATCTGGCTGTTCTTAGATTAAATCAGAGAACAGCTAAAGGATTTCGCTATACAAGTACCTTCTTCGGCAATTTATCCTTATCAATGGCTCTGGGATAGCTGCTTCCATGCTATCATTTATACTCATTTTGATATGAAATACGCCAAGGACGAGATTAGGACACTTTTAAGCGGACAGTGGGAAAACGGAATGCTGCCTCATATGATTTATTGGATGAAAGGAAAGAAACATCGTATAGATTGGGGGGTCGGGGGAAATACTTCTTCTATTACTCAGCCACCGATGGTTGCTTATGCTGTAGAAACTATTTTCAGACAAGATAAAAATATTATCTTTGTTAAAGAGGTTTTAGAAAAATTACATAAATATTATCAATGGCTTAATCAAGATAGGTCATCTTCTTATCTTTTATCCATTATCCATCCTTGGGAATCTGGAGAAGATAATTTTGTGGCTTGGAATGAAATATATGGATTGAAAGATCCGTCTCCAGCAGATTTCACTAAGATAAAGTTAAAGTTAGTGGCTGATTATAATAAATTAAATCATCATAGCAAAAAATTTTTAAAAGCCAACAAATTTAATGTTCAA
>CAYXST010000018.1:0-9463 GCA_964467815.1 uncultured Candidatus Saccharibacteria bacterium
TTGGCAAATATATCGGGGATCAATTTTAAATAAGAAATTCTTGTCAAAATTACCGCAAGCTGATGTTGTTTATTCTCACGGTGTTTTGCATCATACGGGCAATATGTGGCAAGCTATGGAAAATATAAAATTCTTGGTTAAAGACAATGGCTATTTGTATATTGCTATTTATAATACAATGTATGGCCTTTTCAATGGGTCTAAGGCTTGGCGAAGAAAGAAACAAATTTACAATCGTCTGCCAAGAATTTTACAATATCTTTATGAAGGGCTTTATATTCTTAGACATAGCATTCTCCCCAATCTTATGCGTTTTAGAAATCCGGTTAAATATTTGAGAAATCATTATCGTAAACGAGGTGAGAGTTATTTGGTTGATTTAAGGGATTGGTTAGGTGGCTATCCTTATGAATATGCTAGACCAGATGAATTGTTTAATTTTTATAAAAACGAATTTACATTAGTCAATCTATTGACTAAAAATACTTTAGCTTTAAATGTTTTTTTATTTTTAAAAAATAATAAATAATGAAAATTTTTTTCATTAATAATTTTTTTCCTCAAGAAATAATTGGCGGTTCTGAAATTCAGTGTTGGCTCTTGGCTAAATATTTAGCTAAAAGAGGTCACCAGACAGTATATATTGCTTTACAAGGATTATTTAATAGAAAAAAGGAATGGCTTAACGGAGTTTGGGTTTATTGTCTTTCTAACAAAAGGGATAATAAATTAAAATCTTTTGTAAATTTTTATAAACTATTAAAGAAAGAAAAACCAGATCTTTGCTACATCAGGATTTTCAAGCACCTTTTTCTGCTGAATAAAATTTCTAAATTTTTAAAAATTCCTGTAGTTTTTAACACATCCCATATTAATGACTGTCAGCCGGATTTGGAAAAAATTAAATTTTCTTTTAATCCGCTAAAGTTTTTAAAATCAGTTAGGATTGTTTTCCAAAGACATCTTAATTTTTCAACTTTTAAAAAAATTAATTTGATTACCATCAATAAATATCAGGCAAAATTGTTAGAGGGTAAATACAATATTAAAGCTAGTTCGATTTATAACAGCATGGAAGATAATTATGATAAAAATCGGACAAACAAACAAAAACAAATAGTTTGGGTTAATAATATAAAAGCCCGCAAAAGACCAGAAATGTTTATTGAATTAGTTGGTCAATTTAAGAATAGCCGTTATAAATTTTTAATGGTTGGCGATTTACAGAGTAAGGGTTATCAAGAAATGATTGAAAAATGCGAAAAAGAGAATGATAATTTTAAATATCTGGGCGTCAAATCTCCAGAGGAAGTGGATAAGATTTTGGCTGCTTCGGAAATTTTTGTTAATACTTGTCGGCCAGAAGGCTTCGGCAATAATTTCATTCAGGCTTGGTTTAATCAATGTCCAACTATTACTTTAAGTTTTGACCCTGATGATATAATTGAAATTAATAAAATCGGTTTTCATTCAAGGACAAGAGAACAAATGAGAATAGATTTGCAGAGATTAATAGATAACGATGATTTAAGAATAACTATGGGCGAAAAAGCAAGAGAATATGCTTTAGAAAACCATAATATTTTTAATAATGCCAAAAAATACGAAAAGAAATTCAGAGAAATAATTTATGAATCAAACAGTAAAGAAATTTAATACTTTAATTAATAAAATAGAGATTATTTTAAAACGCCAAAAGCTATTTTCTTATCCCAGCTATATTCAGATTGAACCGACTAATCGTTGTAATCAGCGTTGTGTCATGTGTCCTCGCAATGACAAGCTCGATGTGCCTATTGGCGATATGAACTTAGAGGATTTTAAGAAAATCATTAATAAATTACCGACTGTCAGAAACCTGCTTCTGAATGGATTAGGCGAGCCATTGCTTAATAAAGATTTACCTAGGATGATAAACTATGCTAGTTCCCGGGGGATTAATGTTTCAATTAATTCAAATTGTGCTTTAATTAATAAGTCTTTAGCTAAAGAATTAATTAAAAGTGGTCTGGTTTTAATCAAAATTTCTATGGATTCATCAGACTCTCAAGTCTATCAATCTATTAGAAGGGCTCCTATGGAGCCGGTTATTAGAGGCATTAAAAATCTAGTTGAAGCAAGGGAAGAAATGAAAACTCAATATCCTCGACTTTGGTTTAATTCTATTATTATGCGCAATAACGCTAAGGAATTAATTGATATTTTGCGTTTAGCCGAAGAATTAAGGATTGATTCGGTTCGCTTCAAGCCGCTTGATATTTGGGGAATGGAACACAATAAAGAAATGATTGTTAAAAAAAATGAACTTAAGAAAATCATTGAGAAAACTTTGGAATCAGCCAAAAATATAAACGTTAATCATAATTTAAAGAAACTTTTGAGAGATTTTGATATTTATTATCGTCCCAAAGAAAAAATTCCCTGCTATTCTCCCTGGACAGAATTATATATTCAATACTATGGCGGAGTCAGGCTTTGCTGTGAATTTTTTAGTCAGAAGTATGATATAGACAATATTTTGAAAGATAATTTTAAGGAAATTTGGAATGGGCCAAAAATGCAACAGATTAGAAAAGAATTTATTAAAGGCAATACCTATTTTTCAGTCTGTCAGACTTGTAATCGTTTTCAAAGAAATATTCGTATTTATAATAAAATAAACAAATGGACAAAAGGGATAAAAATTTAGTTAAGATTGATATCGGTTGCGGCCAAAATAAAAGGAAAGGATTTATTGGCATTGATATTGACAAGAATAGTCAAGCAGATATCATCGCTTCTGCTTTAGATTTACCTTTTAAGGGCAATAGTATTGATCAAATTCATTCTTCTAATTTAATGGAACATTTTTGTCTGGAAGATGCGCAAAATTTTTTTGCTGAAATTTATCGGGTGCTTAAGAAAAATGCCCAGGCTTTTCTGAAAGTTGATGTTGATTGGACCAAAAGGAGATTATTGCAAAAAGAAAAAACGCATAAACATCGTTATTCGGTTAGAGAGATAAAAAAAATGCTCCGGCAGTTTAATTTTAGCAAGAGCAAAGTAGTTAGAAAAATATATTTAATTGAAGGACATCTAAGAACTAAAATTTTTATCCGATTAGTCAAATAGCCGTTCTGAGGGCAAAGTTTAAAGAGTCTGTCCAACTTTATATTTTTTTAACCAGCCAGCAAGCGATGGCTAAATTAGTAAAGCGCCAGATGAGTCGGGCCAAAATTATACCTAACAGGCCATAGAAATAGATAAATAAAAATAGTAAAATAATTTGGAGAAGGGAACTGTAGATATTCAGCTGATACAATTGTTTTTTAGCCATCTGCGACTGAAGAGCGGTTGTTGGCAGAATACTGATAGCCGTTATTAATGAGATAGCGAATATTTGAGAATAAAAAACAGAATCAATATATTGAGGAAAAAATATCTTGTAAAAATAAGGAGCCAAGAAAATATAGATGGCGATACCCATACCGATAAATAAAGCAAATTTTAACATCTTTTGGAAAATTGCCTTTTTTATTTCCTCTTTGGTGCGGGTTGAAAACTTAGGCAGAGTTAAAAACCTAAGATTTTTAAGGAAGCTTTTTAACTGTTCCGGCGGAGTGATGGCAAACGAGTAAATGGCTAATTCAATCGCTCCCAAATAATGGAAAACAAGAACTCTGTCTAAGTAACTAGCCAAGACATTAACCGTATTCATCAGGGTTAAATGCTTTCCATAAGAGATAGTTTGACTATCTTCTTTTTTATTGGGGGAAAATTTCTTGAAAGTCAGTGTTAAAAACAGAGAACGAAATAGGGTATAAGAAATAAAATAAACTAAAAGAATTAAGAACAAATTTTTAGTCAGAAAAAGAGTAGCCATCAAGGCGGCGGCTGAAAAAATATGAACCAAAGAAGAATATTTTGCCTTGGTATTAAATAATTTCCGACCGACCAGAAAAGAATTATATATTCCAAAAGAATCCATCAGAGGGAGGAATCCGGCGATAATCAAAAAGGAAATGGTTAAGGCGATATTGTCGTTAAGATAATAATAACCAGCCAAACCTATCGAAGCTAAACCAGCCAGAATTCCCCAGCGGATTTTTGTTTTCAATCCTCTAACCAAAGATCCTTCATAACCTCGGCTGACCGCTTGGACAATGGCCGTGTCAATACCGGCTAAAGTCGGAATGGCTAATAAACTGGCTATGGAAAGAATATATCTGTAAATACCGTAGGTTTCTTTAGGCAATAAGTTAGCAAAAACCAAAGCTATTAGAAAAGAACAGATGGCTGTAACCATATTTCCGGCAGTCAGCCAAGAACCGCCTTTAGTTAGATAAACCATATCAGTTTTGGTGTATTTTTCGGACCGGCGAAGAAGAGAATACGTTTTTTGTTTAATATTTTTTAGCATAGAGTTCAGAGTTTATTCTTTCGGACGGTTATATACCCATTAAACGGTCAAAGGGTTGTCCTTTCGGATACGCCCTTTTGTTTCGCAAAGGGCGTAATCCTCAATGGCAACCCTTTATACATTAGCTCAATTTTACCGCCCGCCTCCTTTTAAAACAATCTTGATTGTTCTTAAAATGATGCTTAAGTCCAGAATCAGAGAGCGGTGCTTGATATAATAAAGTTCGTATTGGAGCTTTTCAATGCTGTCTTGGACCGAAGCGCCGTAATGGAAATTAACTTGAGCCCAGCCGGTCAGGCCCGGTTTGACGATATGACGGATTTGGTAATAGGGAATTTCTTTTTCCAGTCGCTGGACAAATTCAATTCTTTCCGGCCTTGGACCGATAAAGCTCATCTGGCCGATAAAGATATTCCAAAGCTGGGGCAGCTCGTCCAAACGGGTTTTCCGCAGAAAATTGCCCGCCCGGGTGATACGATGGTCTTGCTGGTCGGCCCATTGGGCGCCATTTTTTTCGGCTTCTTCAATCATTGAACGGAATTTTAGGACTTTAAAAATCTGGCCGTCTTGGCTGATTCTTCGCTGGGTGAAAAAAACAGGCCCTCGGCTGTCCAGTTTTATAACCAAGGCAATCAGAGGATAAAAAATCAAGCCAACCGAACCAAAAACAAATGAACCGAGCATATCAAAAATTCTTTTAGTCGCCTCGTAAAAATTCTTTTGGCTCTCGGTCAGGTTTTCCAGAAACCAGACCTGGCCGATGCTGGAAATAGGCACTTTGCCCAATATTTTTTCATAAAAAGAAGGCAGGTCGCTGAAACTGATTTTCAGAGGAAGGCATTGGTATAAGCTTTGGACCAATTTTGAATCCTGATGAGGGTCAATGGCCGTGATAATTGTTTTAATATTCTTTTGACTGGCCATTTCCAGCAAGTCAAAGGGAGTTTGGATTTCTTTGGTTTTGATTTTCTTGATTATCCGATAACCCAATTGAGGGTTATTTCTAATAATTTGGCTTATCTGCCTGATTTCTTTATTCTGGTCATCTTTTCCGATAATTAAAACATTGTTCAGCAGAGCGGAACTTTTGAGCAAATAGTTATAGATTTGCCGCCAGCCGGAGAATAGTAAAGTCAGAATGACTAAATTCAGGAATAAATTTGTTTTCGGAGTAATACCGAAATAGGGAATAAAATAAAAGAAAGCGATGGCCAGGCCGGCGTTAATCGCCAGGCCGCGGGAAAGAGTGGAATAAAAACTGATATTGTTTCTGGCCAAAGTTAATTCGTAAAGGCCGGCGATATAAAAAACAATCAGCCAAAGGAGATAAATAATCGTCAAAGGCCAAAAATGCTGCTGCCAGCGTTGGAAATCAAAATTTGTCCCGTAGCGAATTAGCAGGGTCAGCCAGAGGGACAGATAAAGAATAACGATGTCTCCTAAAAGCAGAATGGTTTTTTTGAAATTGGGCATCAATTTAATTTTATCATTCTGACTTGATAAATCAAGCTGAATAATTTATAATAACTTTCAATGAATCATTCAACAAAAAATAAAAAGATTGGCGTTATGGGCGTCGGCATGGTCGGAGGGGCTTTAGCGAAAACTTTCTCGCGGCCGTTGCTCTATGATAAGTATAAAAAAATCGGCTCGCCGAAAGAAATTAATCAAGCAGAAATCATTTTTATTTGTGTTCCAACGCCTTATGCCGGAAAAAATGGATTTGATTTATCTTTTGTCCAAGACGCTTTTAAATTAATCAAAGGCAATAAAGTTATTGTCATTAAATCAACTGTTTTACCGGGGACCACAGAAATGTTCCAGAAAAAATATCCCCGACATAAAATTTTATTCAATCCTGAATTTCTAACTCAAGAATCAGCTGACCAGGATATGAAATATCCCGATAGACAGATTATTGGCTACACTAAAAAAAGCTATCATCTGTCCAAAGATATTATGCAGATTTTACCATTAGCTCCTTTTGAAAGAATTATTCCGGCGGCTGAAGCGGAAATGATTAAATATTTTGGCAATTGTTGGTTTTCTACCAAAGTGATTTATGCTAATCAAATCTACGACCTTTGCCAAAAGCTAGGTATTGATTATGAACAAGTTAAAGAATGCGCCTCGGCTGACAAAAGAATCGGTCCAAGTCATTTAGAAATTTTCCATAAAGGTTACCGGGGTTACGGCGGAGCTTGTCTGCCCAAAGATACTCAGGCCTTAATTCAATTCGGCGATAAATTAGGAGTTGATTTGGAATTGCTTAAAACCGCTGAAAGAATTAATCAATCTTTAAGAAGAGAGGGAGATAGATGAAAAAAATTTCCATCTTATTAATTCTCGGAGGTTTTTTTATTTTAGCCGGCGGCGTTCAGGCGGCTTCTTTAGGCGAACAGGTTAATTTTTATGTTGATTCTGACTATGACGCGACTGGCCGCAGTCAATTGTCGGCGACTTTACAAACAATTGGCCAGAATATTTATTTTTACGTGGAAGATGATTATTGGCAGTTATTAAATAAAGCCAACCAAAATAAATTAAAGGGTATCTTAGAAAATTTGGCCGATGAGTTTGACCAAGTGATTTATCCTAAAGAAAGAGCCGTTTTTGGTTCGGAATGGAATCCGGGCATTGACAACGATAAAAGGATTACCGTTTTGGTTACTCAACTGGTTAAGAATGCCGGCGGTTATATCAATACTTACGATGAATATCCGCAATCGCAAATTCCTAATTCCAATCAAAGAGAAATGATTTATCTGAATACGCTAAGTATCGCTGATGCCAATAATAAGGCCTATCTGGCTCACGAATTCCAGCATTTGATTACTTTTTATCAAAAGACCGTTCTCTACGGTCTGGAAGAAGAAGTTTGGTTAAATGAAGCGCGTTCCGAGTACGCGCCGACCGTCTGCGGCTATAACGATGTTTACTCGGGCAGTTATTTGGCCAGCCGGGTAGATACTTTTTTGGACGAACCATCCGATTCTTTGACTGAATGGAAAAATAAATCAAGCGATTACGGAGCGGCCAGTTTATTTCTGCATTATTTAGCCGACCATTACGGCCAAGAGATTTTAACCCGGATGATTTTGAATAATCAAGTCGGACTGGCCAGCATTGAGCAGGCCTTGGCTGATTTGGAGCATCCGGAAACTTTTTCCGATGTTTTTGCCAATTGGGCAATAGCTAATTATTTAAATGATTGCCAGATTTCTCCGGGAAACAAATATTGCTATCTCAATGCTCATTTGACCTATCAGCGCCTCCATGTCGATTATTCGGCCAGTTACAGCGGTTTTCCAAATCTAATTGTTTCGCGGAGCAGTTCCGTCAAGGATTGGGCGCCTTATTGGTATCAATTCAGACAGGGGACTCCTCAAGCGACCGACCGAGATACTCTGAAATTGGAGTTTAATGGTTCAACCAGCCAAGGCGATTTTCAGGTGCCCTATATTGTTTTTGACCAGGATTATCAGCCAGCGGTCCAGTTTATTTCTTTGGATAATCAACAGCAGGGCACGATCTACATTCCTAATTTTACCAGCCAGAATAAATCGGTCGTCCTTATCCCCATTAATCAGTATAAAAAAAGCGGCTTTGGCGGCAACGAACCGACCAGCTTATTCTCCTTTACCGCTTCAAGCGTGGCGGCAACGCCGCCGATCGTCAACGGCCTTTCGCCAAACAGCGGTCCGGTTAACGGCGGCTTGGCAATAACCGTTCAAGGAGAAAATTTATCTTCGGTTAGTCGGATTATTTTCGGCCAGGCAGAAATTACCGATTTTGACATAATTGATGACCAGACAATTACTTTTATCGCGCCGGCTCATTCGGCCGGGCCGGTTGATATTACTTTGTTCAATAGCGATGGCGAACAAAACAGCTTGGCTAGCGCTTTTACCTATCTAAATGTTTATCCGGAAGGCAGTTTGGTTCGGGCCCGCGGCGACTACCGGGTTTATATTGTCAAGGATGGTTATCGACGTTGGATCCAGAGCGCGGAAATTTTTAACGCCTACGGCCATTTGCGCTGGGAAAATGTTATTGAAATAAGCTTGGAAGAATTGAACAATTATCAGGAGGCCTGGCTGATTCGGGCTGACAACGATTCTCGGGTTTACGAGGTTAACGCCGATGGGACGAAGCACTGGCTGAATATGACCGCCGAAGAATTTGTCATCAGCGGTCATTTCTGGGAAATGGTTTATATTGTTAATTCTTTTGAAAGAGATTTTTACCGGACCGGCTTCGATGTTTTGTTTCAATAAAAATTAGAGATATCCACAATGAATTAGTTGACAGCGCTATTGATGGTGTGGTAAGATAATACCACAATTGTTGATATTAAATTTAAAAAACATATGTCTAAAAATCTAAAAAAATTTGGCAGAATCTTAAAAGAGTTGCGTATCCAAAAAGGTTTGACCTTAAGAAAGGCCTCTCGTTTGGCTGATTATGACCCAAGCAATTGGAGTAAAATAGAAAGAGGGGAGATTTCACCGCCTGCTGATGAAAAAATTTTGCGAAAATGGACAAATGTTTTAGGAATTTCTAGAGATGTTAAAAAAAACCAAGAGTTTATTGATAAGGCAAAAATAGCCCGGGGTATAATTCCTCAAGATATTTTGTCTCAAAAAAACGCAGTTAAATACTTACCTGCTTTTTTCAGGACTGCCCGAAATAAAAAACCTACCAGAGAAGAGATAGATAAATTAATAGAATTAATTAGGGGTTCTTAAAATGGATTATAGAAAGATTAGGGTTTCCTTTTTAGATAATAAAGAAATAAACAAAAACGCAGATTTATTTAGAAAGAAACACTGGAACAAATTGGTTCCGGTTGATATGGAAGAAATTATAGAGATAAAATTAAAAATTAGTCTTGCCCCTATACCAAATTTACAGAATTCTTTTGGGGTAGATGCGTTTATCACATCAAATTGGCAGTTAATTTATGTTGATAGAGTTAGTTATTTAGATGAGCGGTTTCAGAATCGTTTAAGATTTTCTTTAGCCCACGAAATTGGGCATTTTGTTTTACATAAAAATATTTAT
>CAYXST010000019.1:0-9169 GCA_964467815.1 uncultured Candidatus Saccharibacteria bacterium
TCATCTCAAGGGCTAAAGACCCTTGAGTTTTCTTAGCCATTCCTAATAAAAGATAGAGAGATTTATTCATTAATAACTATAATCAAAGGAGGGAAAGATGCCGGAGGCAACGAGGAGAAAAATAGAGCTCGACGAAGAAACAAAAATAAGAATTAGAAAAATGTTGTTAAGTGAACAGAAAGAATTTGAAAAAGAATTGACCCAAGGCGAGGAAGTTCTAGAAACATCAATCAGTTCAGGAAGGATTGATGTCGTTGAAGGGAACGGCAAGAGAGTTGTCACCTTGCGGAAATGCTTGAAAAAAATCGGCAAGGCCTTAAAAAGACTTGATGAGGGAACTTACGGAATTTGTGAAAACTGCGGCCAATCTATTCACTTGGGCCGTCTGGCCGCTGTTCCGTTCACGGAATATTGTTTGTCTTGTAAAAACCTTTTGTCTAATGGTGGGGTGGGTGCGCGTCATTCTTAAGAGCCCTCCCATTAGACAAGAGCCAAAGCACTTTTTTCTCCTAGCCGGGAACAACTTTCCCGGTTTTTTATTTTGAGAGACGTCCTCAAAAGTTACTTTGAGGGACGCCCCAAAAAGGGCGTCCTTTTAAGGGCGTCCCTTTAAAGGACGCCCTTTTTGGGAGTAACCCAAAATCCCATATATTTACCCAGCATTAATCTGGTCTGGCTTTCCAGGCCGGGTAAACAGCCGAAAACAAGAATGGTTAAAGGCAATAAAATCCATTGAATGATTATCGTTAAGACCTTCCAACATCCCTTAAGCCGACCGTATGCCTTAGGCCGCCGAGGCAAAAGCAAGGTGCTATAAATAGCCGAACCAACCAGACCAATCATGGCCAAAGTCATTAAGGTCCGGGTGACCCGAGGCAGGTTATAGGATAAAAGAGTAATATTAAATTTCTGGCCGCCTAAAAATAAAGGCAGCCAGCCTAAAAGGAAAAGCAACAAAGCATTGGTTGCCCAAGACCAGAAACCTTCCAATTGAATCCAAGTCCAATGAAATTTCTTTGACCAAGAGATTTTCTTATTCTTCAAAAAACCGAAAAACAAAAAGGGGACATTTTCCACTCCCCAACCCCAGCGCCTTTGCTGGCGGTAAATATTAAGAGCCGTTTTCAAAAAAGTAGGAGCCAAATTAGCATCCATAGAAACCGGATAGTGAAGCGGCACCGTCCGATATTGGCCATTGTAATAAAGGAGATTCTGCCAGAAGATACGAGAATCCTCGGAAACCATATTGGTTGGCCAAAAATCAACTTCAACCAAAGCTTGGAAACTAATTGATTGGGAAGAAAAAGTGGAAAGACGTTCCGGCCGCTGCTGCTGCATCATCTGCCAAAAGGTGCCTGAAGTGGCGACCACCCGGGAAAGGCAGGTCGCCTGCCAGATATTATTGTTATAGACAGGCACCGGCTGATAGCTGGCCCGGGTCGGTCTTTTAGCCGTTAAATAAGCATAGGTCAAGCGGAAAAAATATTGAGGATAAACCCGGGTATCAATATCAAAACAGGAAACAATAATATCTTGATAGGGAATCTTCAGCCGGTCAATGATTTTCTTCTTGGCTTGTCGGGCTGCCCAAGTGGCGTTAGCGCCTTTGCCGGCCAATTCGCCGACAATATCCGATGGATGAACCGTCGCCAGAAATTTATAAAACCGGCCGGCGAATTCTTGCTTGATTTTTTGAACTACTTGAGCCGCTTCTTGGCCGGCTCTTTCTTCAGCAGCTAAAACAACGAGCATTTTCTCTTTGGGATAACTTGAATTAATGATTGCCTGAAAAGTTGACCTAATCGTTAACAAAGATTCCTTGTAAAAGGGCAGGATAATCAGATGACGAATTTTCTGCCAGTCTTTTTTTTGAGGAGCTTTTTGAGGAGCGAAGCTCCTAATAGGACTCCTATTAGGAGCGTCGCTCCTCAAAGATTTCAATTTTTCCAACCAATTTATCTCCAAATTTTTCTTCATTCGGTTATAGCCGGCTCTTAAATAAAAAGAAAGATAAATGGTCTTGAGCAGCCAATAGACATCAAAAGCAATAATAAAAAGAGCGACCCAAACCGGCTCGAACCAAGAAAAAAAGATAACGCTTAAGAGCGTTGACCAAGCCAAAAGACCTGGCAGAATCTCAAAAGCCCGATAGATTCTTCTCTCTCTCGGGCTTTTTAAATCAGTCGCCTTAGCCAGTTTCAAATAGTATTTTTCCTTGGAAAGCATGATTGGTAGCCCCGAGGAGAGTCGAACTCCTGTTCTTGGCTTGAAAAGCCAATGTCCTTACCGCTAGACGACGGGGCCGTTTGGCTTTATTTTATCAGAGAAATTGAAAAATATCAAGAAATTTAGTAGAGTAATTAAGATGGTTATTTTAGGCATTGAAACATCTTGCGATGATACCGGTATTGCTTTGATTGAAGGCAGCCAAAAAGGTTGCCGTATTTTGTCTAACCCGGTTTCTTCCCAAGTAAAACTGCATGCCCCTTATGGCGGAGTGGTTCCTAATCTGGCCGCCCGGGCCCATTTGGAAAATGTCGGGCCGGTTTTGAAAGAATCACTGAAACAAGCAGGCAATCCGAAAATTGATTTAATCGCCGCAACCATCGGTCCCGGTCTAATCCCCTCCCTCTTGGTCGGGACTAATTTCGCCAAGGCCTTGGCTTATCACTGGCGAAAACCGATTATCGGCATTAATCATATTGAGGGGCATATTTACGCCAATTGGTTGACCGAAGATGGAAAATCCAAGGGTCGCCCTTTCGGATACGTCCTTGCTTCGCAAGAACGTAGTCCTCAATGGCAACCCTTGTTCCCGGCTCTTTGCCTGATTGTCTCTGGCGGACATACTCAATTAATCCTGATGAAAGACCATGGCCAATATCAATTGCTGGGAGAAACGCGAGATGACGCGGCCGGCGAGGCTTTTGACAAAGTGGCCAAACTGTTAAATCTTGGTTATCCGGGCGGACCAATTATTTCCCAAAAAGCCCAAAAGGGCAATCCTCGGGCTTTTGACTTGCCCCGGCCAATGCTTAAAACTAAAGATTTTGATTTTTCTTTTTCCGGCCTGAAAACAGCTGTCTTATATTTATTCTATAAACAAAGACAGTCCTCTCTAATACGACAAGCTCGTTTCCGACGAGATCGCGAAATCTCGAGGACTGTCCTAGTCTCTAATATCTGCGCTTCTTTCCAGCAAGCAGTCATTGATGTTCTCATCGGCAAAACTATCCGGGCCGCTAAAAAATACAAAGTTAGGTCAGTCATGCTTTCCGGCGGCGTCGCCGCTAACCAAGAATTGAGCCGACAAATGGCTGAAGCAATTAAAAAAGAATTGCCGACTCTGAATTTCCATATTCCCGAACCGAAGCTCTGTACCGATAACGGAGCAATGATTGCCGCGGCCGCTTTTTATAAAAAACAAAAGCAAGTCCCGTCGGTCAGCAGGACAAATTGGTCAAAAATCCAAGCCGAGGCCAACCTGAAATTAGTTGCTTAAAAGGGTTATTTTTGTTATAAATTAAATATTGCCTTTTGGCTCGTTGTTCAGGAAAATAATTTATGGAAAACTTAGGCAAGGCCTATAATCCCCAAGAAAACGAAGTTAAGATTTACCGACTTTGGGAAAAATCGGGCTATTTTAATCCGGATAAATTGCCCGTCAAAAAAACGGCTAAGAAATATTCTATGGTCATCCCGCCGCCAAATATTACCGGCGAGCTTCATATGGGCCATGCTTTAAATAATACTCTTCAGGATGTTCTGATTCGCTGGAAAAGAATGCAGGGTTATCTGGCTTTATGGCTGCCGGGCACCGACCACGCCGGCATTGCCACGCAAAATGTGATTGAGAAAGAATTAAAAAAAGACGGACAGACCCGTTATGATTTAGGCCGGGAAAAATTTTTAGACAGGACCTGGGCTTGGCAGAAAAAATACGGCCATCTTATTTTAGAACAATTGAAAAAATTGGGTTGTTCCTGTGACTGGTCAAGGACTGCGTTCACTATGGAAAAAAATTACCAAGAGGCGGTCAAAACGGCTTTTCTGCGTTATTATAAGAAAGGATGGATTTATCAGGGCAAGCGGATGATTAATTGGTGTCCTCGTTGCCAGACAAGTCTGTCTGATTTGGAGTTAGAATACGAAGAAGAAAAAAGCCATTTGTGGTATTTGAGATATCCTCTAGCGGCGACGAATAAATATATAATCGTGGCGACCACCCGGCCAGAGACCATGCTGGGCGACGCAGCCGTGGCCGTTCATCCCCAAGACAAAAGATACCAAAAATTAATTGGACAAAAAGCAATTCTGCCTTTGGTTAATCGAACTATTCCGATTATCGCCGATAAATTAGTTGACCCCCGGTTCGGCACCGGAGCGGTTAAAGTTACCCCGGCCCACTCGCCGGTTGACGCTGAAATGGCCCAGCGGCATAATTTGCCCTTTATTCAGGTAATCAGCAATAAAGGGAGAATGACCAAACAAGCCGGTAAAAAATTTGCCAGTTTGACCGTTTTAGAGGCCAGAGAAAAAGTAATTGAGGAATTTAAAAAACAAGGCCTTTTAGAAAAAATTGAGAGCTATACCCACCAAGTCCCCCGCTGTTGTCGTTGTCACGCCCTGATTGAACCCTTATTCAGTCAGCAGTGGTTTCTGAAAATGGATAAATTAGCCGAACAGGCGATTAAAGCGGTTAAAAGCGGTCAAATTAAATTCCATCCCAAGCGCTGGGAAAAAGTTTATTTCGACTGGTTGAAAAATATCAAGGATTGGTGTATCTCGCGGCAAATTTGGTGGGGCCACCAAATTCCCCTTAAAGGAGAAACAGATGTTTTAGACACTTGGTTCTCCTCTGCTTTGTGGCCTTTGGCTACTTTGGGCTGGCCCAAAAAAACCAAGGATTTGCGAAAATTTTATCCGACCGATACCTTGAGCACGGCCCGCGATATTATCAATCTCTGGGTAGCCCGAATGATTTTCTCCGGCCTGGAATTTATGAAAAAAGTTCCCTTTACCGATATCTATATTCATGCCACCGTCTTAAACAAGGAGGGCAAAAGAATGAGCAAATCTTTAGGCACCGGCCTTAATCCCTTAGAGTTAATTAATCAATACGGAGCTGACGCTACCCGCTTTGGTTTAATTTATCAAAATTTCGAAAGCCAAGATATGAAGTTTTCAGAAGACAATATCGTTATGGGCAAAAAATTCGCCAATAAGATTTGGAACGCCAGCCGATTTGTCCTGAACCAAATTGAAGATAACAAATTGAAAATGATAAATGAAAAACAAATGGCAAATGACAAATTCCAAAAAACTCTTAGTCCGGCTGACAAAAGAATAATTAAAAAACTTAAGGTCACTGCTCAAAAAATAACCAAGGATTTAGAAAGCTATCAATTTGGCCAGGCCGCTCATTCGCTCTATGATTTCTTCTGGCACGATTTTTGCGATCAATATATTGAAACAGCCAAAAAGCAAAATAGTCCGCAAACCCAACAGGTTTTGGCTTATCTTCTCTCAAATTCATTGAAACTAATTCATCCTTTTATGCCCTTTATTACTGAAGCCATTTACCAAAAATTGCCTTTTAAAGAAAAAGAATTGCTCATGATTGAAGATTGGCCCAAGTAAAAAGGTCCGAGGCGACTGTTTCTCGAAATAGCCGCCTTAAACCTTCTCGTTAATCTGTTTCCTTGCTTAATGTACTACCCTTTCTACATCTGTCTCGGCTTGCTGCCCAGTTTCGTCTGGTTATCTTTTTATTTAAAAAAAGACAAACATCCGGAACCGAATAGCATGGTTTTAAAAATTTTCTTCTATGGCATGCTTTTAGCTCCTCTGGCTATTATTTTAGAACTGTTTTTTATCTGGCTGCTCAATCCTCAGTTTAGTCTTTCGGCTCTCCTAACTCAAACGAGCCAAAATAGTTTTTTAAAAGTTATTTTAGCGGCTACCTTAATTCCGGCTCTTGTGGAAGAATATCTCAAATACGGCGTAGTCAAATTAAAAATATTGAAACATTCAGTATTTGACGAACCGGTTGACGCTATGCTATACTGTATTATTGCCGGCTTGGGCTTTGCGGCTGTGGAAAACCTGCTTATCCTTTTTAAAGGACTTTCTTTTCAAGAGGCTTTCATAACCATTGGTTTGCGTTTTTTGGGAGCCACTTTGGTTCATGCTCTGGCTTCAGGAATTGTCGGTTATTGGTTGGCCCTGGCCTTGCTTTATAGCCAACGAAGAAAAAAACTAATCGTCAGCGGTCTGGCTATTGCCATTGTTTTCCATAGCTGCTATAATTACTTGACAGTCAATCTGTTTAATCAGATAAGCCCAAGCCAAAAAATAATTTTCCTTTCAACTATTATCTTTCTGCTCGTTTTCGTTTCTCTGGTAGTTTCCTATTGCTTTAGAAAATTAAAAAAGCAACAAGCTATTTGTAAAATACCAGTTTAGTTTCGGTCCCGAAATTGCCTTCCGTTCTCGGCCGGTTTCGTCCAGGGTTTCTAAGGGTTTTTGTTTCTTCTTTAGTTGCGACTTTATTCAAAAAAACCTTTAGAAACTTTGGACAATGGTTCATTTGACTGAAATGCTCAAAAATTCTTTCAATTAAACTCAATCTCGACCAGAAGAATTTTTGAGCATTTCAGTCAGAGACACGGCCGGAAGGCCGGGAACAATTTCGGAACCGGGACATATAATTTATGGCTAAAAAACCATCTTTCTTTGAAAGATTGACCGGGGCGAGCTGGTCAGAAGACGAATCTAATAACCAGCCGGAAGACGAACCGGTCAAAACTAAAAAAATTAAAAAAACTAAGAAAGCTAAACTTAGTCAAAAAGATATGCCGAGCAAAAAAGAAAAAGAGCCAGTTCCTTCTAAAAAAGAAAGCGAGGACTGGTTAAGCGAATCCGAGGGCCAGTTAACCATTGATGTTTACCAAACGCCCAATGAAATAGTCATCAAGTCAACTATTGCCGGAGTCAAGCCGGAAGATATTGATATCAGCATTACTAATGATATGATTACCATCAAGGGCCGACGGCAAAAGGACGAAGAAGTCAAAGAAGAAGATTACTACTATCAAGAATGTTATTGGGGACCTTTTTCCCGTTCAGTTATTTTACCGGTTGACGTTGAAGTTGACCGAGCCGACGCCTCAATGAAGAACGGCATCTTGACTATAAAATTGCCCAAGATAGAAAAAGTAAAAACCAAGAAGATATCAATTAAGGCGGAGTAAAGCCAGGAAAAACAATCAACAGTATCCGGTTGGTTGTTTTTTTATTGTGAGCGTCTGACAGCCATGTTATTATGGAAGAAAATGAAAAAGATTTTTAGTCAGTCCATTTCTTTCGGCTTAATTGTTTTTATTGTTTTGATTTATTCGGTTTTTTTCCTCCAGGCAGTCAATGGGCAAAAAATCGTCTGGGGAGTCAGATTAGTTGATCTTGACCTCGGTCGGACCGATTCTGAAACAGTCCAAAAAACCTTAAAAAATAAGTTGGATAATTTTGCCAAGCAGGAATTAACCTTTTTTTATCAAGACAAAAGCTGGCCTGTTTCACCTGACGAAGACGGGACAGTCAATTTAACCGATTTAGGCTTTCAATTTGACGAAAGGGCTATTCTTGAAATGGCCTATCGGGTTGGCCGTCAGGCTAATATCTTAATAAATCTCAAGGAACAACTAATTTCTTTTGTCATCGGTCGTCAATTAGAACCCATTTATCAATTAGACCAGGAGCAGTTTCAAAACAAAACAGCCGAGCTTTTCAAAGACATTGAAAGACCGGCTGAAAACGCTTCTTTAATTTTTAATCAAGAAACTGATAGTTTTTCCTTGAAACATTCAACTAAAGGAACAACCATTAAGCGAGACCGACTATTAACTGATTTAGCGGACAGGATTAAATCTTTTTCCAGCCAGCCAATTGAATTACAGCTCGCCTTTGACTATCCGACAGTTGAAAATAACGAAGTTGAATTAGCCCGCCAGAAAGCTGAACAAATTTTAACCGGTCAGCCCTATCGATTAACGCTTGAAGGAGAATACTGGACCATTGATAAAGAGAGAATAATTGACTGGCTAAAATTTGAACCGACCAAAGAAGAAAATTCTGATAATCAAATTCTTGGTTGTTTTTTAGACGAAGAGAAGATTAAAGCTCATTTAGCCGAAACAGCCAGAACAATTGACCAGCCAATCGTCAATGCCCGTTTGGAAACCGAAGGCAATCGAGCGGTTATTTTCTCGGCCGGCCAAGTTAGCTTCCAGGTCCATCAAGCCGAAACTCTTCAAGGACTAACTGAAAATATCTTGGCCCAACCGCCAATCAGCCAAACCAAAATTATTGCCAGTATCGCTCCGCCCAAAATTACTCTGAGTCAGACCAATGATTTAGGCATTAACGCTTTAATCGGCCAAGGCATTTCTAATTTCGGCGGTTCGCCCAAAAACCGGATTCATAATATCAAAACAGGCACGGCTAAATTTAACAGCCTAATTTTAAATCCGGGCGAGGAATTTTCCTTTAATAATCTTTTAGGCGACAGTGGTCCGGAAGAGGGTTTTCTGCCGGAACTGGTTATTAAAAAAAATAAAATTGTTCCGGAGTATGGCGGCGGCCTTTGCCAGATTTCCACGACTTTTTTCCGGGCGGCCGTTAATAGCGGCTTGGAAATTACTGAACGCAGTCCCCATGCTTTTCCGGTAGTTTATTATTCTCCCCAGGGATTTGACGCAACGGTCTACGAGCCACATCCCGATTTTCGTTTTATAAACAACACTCCGGCTCATCTTTTAATTGAAGGGGTTATCCAAGGCAGTCAATTGACTTTCAATTTTTACGGCACCGATGATGGCCGTCAAGTAAAAATCAAAGGGCCCTACGTTTTAGAAAAAAAAGAAGACGGTTCTATGAAAACCGTCCTGACTCAAGAAGTTTATCAACAAGGCGAATTGGTTTATGAACAAACTTTCTATTCCAATTACAATTCGCCGGACTTATATCCCATAGGAGGAAACGAAGAAGAAAATTCTGAATTGGACTAAAAAGATTTGACTTTTTTGCCCGGGCAAACGGACCTAATTGCTTTCGGAATCAAAGCCAGGTCTTTTTTAATTTGCTCTTTGAAACTTTCTTCTTGTTTATCTAA
>CAYXST010000020.1:0-8713 GCA_964467815.1 uncultured Candidatus Saccharibacteria bacterium
TATGATCAATTACGATTCAAATCATTTGAAGAGTTGCAATACAAATTAAAACTATAGAATATGTATTACAACAATACAAAACATTGTTCCTTAAATGGAAAAACTCCAAATCAAGTTCTCGGGTTATCTTGAGTGCAAAATGTCTGTGTTTAATACATTGTGGATAAATACAAAATTACCGTTTGGGACATTTGAAAAAATGTTATATAATAACAACAATGAAACCACAAAAATCTTCTAAAAAATTTAATCTAATTGTGGCAATTTTTGTGTTGCTCATCGGCATATCTCTAGGCGGCTACTTGGTTCTAAAAAGCAAAATTGGCACTGCTTCAATTAGCGAACAATTATCTCAAATCTTAGAAAAAAACAAAGAGCCAATCAAGGGATGCCAGCCGGACCCCAGTGACAAAAACAAGGACAGCGACCACGACGGTTTAATGGATTGGCAGGAAGTTGCTTGGCAAACCGATCCTTGCCGAGCCGATACCGATGGCGATGGTTATCTTGACGGCGAGGAAGTTTTTTCCGGCTATGATCCGACCAGGCCCGCCCCTGACGACCGAATGTCCGGCCAAGACCCGAACAAGCCTCGTTCTCTTCCGCAAAATCTGACCGAGGCCTTAGCCGCTAACTTGACCAAAAGAGTAACCGACCAGGGGCTGGATTCAATCTCCGGCGTCTTGGATTCGGCCGACCTGACTACCTCTGACCGTCTTGTTAATACAGCTATCCAAGAAACAATCATTCAGGCTATGGAAGGATTCTCTTTGCCCAATATTCCCGACGAAGAAATAGTCATTTCCGACGACAACAGTATTGAAGCTGTTCAGGCTTACGCTGGAAAGATCGTTGAAACTATTGAAAAATGGGAAGTCAATGCCTTGCTTATTCCGGAGCTAACCGCCGAAGACGAGTCAGAAACCCAAGTAATTTATCAGGCCATTGAAACCAATGATTTCAGCCAAATTGATCAATACATCACTTTTTATCAAGGCGCCGCCGAAGGCATTAGGAAAATCGCCGTCCCGGCCAATTTTAAAAACATCCACAAAGAGCAAATCGGCATTTTCCAATTAATGGCTAATATTTTTAAAGCAGTCAGGCAAATCAATCAAGACCCTCTCAGAACTAATTTGGCTCTGGAACAATACGAGGCGGTCAGCAATATGCTTGACCAAATGTTTCTAAAATTAGCTGATTTACTTGGCCAATATTAAAATGTTTAACTCTTTTTCTCAAAATTCTTCTCTCCAAAAAAGCCTAGCCGCTTTGCTAATTATTACGATAATTAGTTTGGCCGGCGGCTGGGTTTTGTTTTACCCCAAGCCAGCCCAGGCATGGGGCGGTATTGTTTTTGATCCAATTCATACAGGTAAAACCGTCTATCAGTCAATTAAAGACGCGGCTAAATGGGCTTGGGAAAAAGTCAAGGCAGTCGCGGCGGCCGCCCGCGATCAAATCCGAACCGTTTACGCTCTTTGGCAGAAGAGCGACACTTTATTAGCCCGGGCCAGTCTGGTTGCCGCTCAAATTGCCCTTCACACAGTTCTGAATATGCTGACTAATGATTTGGTCCTCTGGATTCAGGGCGGCGGCGAGCCCAGATTTGTGAGCGACTGGAAAGGGTTTTTAAAAGAAGCCGGCAATAAAGCCGGCGGCCTCTTCGTTGATAAATGGCTGGGGGGCGGCTGGCTTTGCGAGCCAATTGACATAGACATTAAAACCGCTCTATTAAGAACGCCTACTTTTGACGAAAGGGTTAAATGTACCTTAGAAGATATGGGCGTTAATATCAGGGCTTTTTACCAAGATTTTAATGAAGGCGGCTGGCCCGGCTGGATTCGTCTAACCGAGCCGCAAAACAATTTCTACGGCGGTTATATGATCGCCCAAACCGAAAAAGCTATTGAAGAAGAAAAAGCCAAGGATTCGGCCGAAAGCGAGGCTCTGGCCGGTCGCGGTTTTCTGTCGGCCAAGGTCTGTGTCAAGGGACAGACCAGTGGTGATTGGGGAATTATTGACTCTTGCAATGATAAAGAAAGCTGTCGGAACCTAAAAGATTCAATTGACCCAGCCTCTCCTATCGTTTTTACCTGCGAAGAGGAAAAAACCGAGACGCCTGGCTCGGCTTTGTCTGATATAACCAGCCGGGCTATGGACCGTCAGCTGGATACCCTCAGCCGCCAAATAGCCGATATGACCGATTCCTTAGGCAGTTACGCTCCTTATGTCATCACCGTGGCCAATGCCCTAATCAACAGACTGATACAAGAAGGGCTAGCTAGTCTTCAAACGTCCGGGCCAAGTTCAGCCAATCCAGATGAGCCTCTGCCTCCCAGCGAGCCCATAGCTGAAATAGAAACTCCGGCCCAAGCCGAGGTCGCCCAGGAGATGGCCGGGTTTCTGTCCGAAATGCAAGAATTACTTAAAGAAAATTTGGAAGACCAGCTCTTGCCCCAGCAACAATCCAATTTAAGCGTTATGCAAAGCATTGAAAATACCCAAACCAGTATTTTGTCTGCTTTAGATAGCATCTATAGATACCATTGTTCCTTGCCTTACTGGTCCAGTTCTCAGGTTGTCAGCACGATTATCGAACCCGGTCCGACGCCCGTAGACAGCGATCGGACCATTAAAACGATTCGAATTTCGGCTAGCGGCGTAGGCAATGTTTTAATTGAAGAAACCAGTTGGCAAGAATGGATTCCGCCAATGCAAACTGTCTATTCCTACCAAACATTAGAAACTAATCCCCAGATAAGCGGCCAGATTCCCGACCTACAAGACGAGATTAATTCTACCAACCAACAAATCGCTGAGACAACCACCGCCATCTCCTCGACTAATGGCTTTATTGCGGTGGTTGACGAATACATTGAGCTTTATGAACAAACTCTTGTGCCGCCAACCGAAGAAGAGCAAGCCGCCTTAGACGCCAAGAGAGATGAAGTTGATGTTGCTTTAGGTCTGTTAATCACCAATGGCCAAACAGCCGTTCAGTCTTCGGCTAATAATATCGTCGATCTAAGCAATGACACCCAAGACGCCAGCCTGACTGTTAATCAAACCGTGAATAATCTTTTAGCAATTCGCGGTTACAGCCAAGACGCGCCCGAAGAAGGCACTCTTTACGAGCAACTAACCAATTTGCAATCTACTTATTCTTTAGCCCAATCTGATTTAAACCAATGCCTCAATCCGCCAGAACCAGGAGGAGGATATTAAAAGAGGATATAATGATAAACTTTCGGCGAATTAAAAAACAGCTTTTTGCCTTCAGTTTAATATTTCTGATTATTTTTTCGGTTGTTTTTGTTTTAGGAGCCGAGACAGCTCAAGCTGACAACTTCGTCGTTGTAGGACTTAAAAACGTACTAGGCAGGATGCTTTTATCTGTTCAGGAAATGATCGGTCTTTTAGCGGCTTGGCTGGCCGGTTTAGCCCAAGGCGCCCTTAATTTTGCCGATTACCAGAATGCCCAAATGGTCCAAGATGGCTGGAAAATCAGCCGCGATTTAGTCAATATGTTTTTTGTCATGGTTCTTTTGGCAATTGCTTTTGCGACTATCCTACGTTTTGAAACCTACGGCATGAAGGCCCTTCTGCCTAAGCTGATTATCGCCGCTCTTTTAATCAATTTTAGCTTGGTCTTTGCCGGAGTCATTATTGATTTCGCCGGTGTCCTGACCGATTTTTTTATTACGGACAGTAATAAATTTTTTAAAGACCTGGCCGGCCAAATGGGCCTACCCAAGCTTGCGGCCACCACCGCCCAGCAAGATACGGGAGAATACTGGCAATGCGAATCAAATCCGGCCGGTTCGGGAGTTATTATTTCGGGTGAATTTAAAACAGTAGGCGACTGCCAGGCTGTCTGCCTCGGAGCCATGTCCAATTGCGTTGGAATAACTCCTGATAAAGTCAATTGGGGGAAAATAGCCAAAGGAGACGAGTATTGGAAAATCGCCAGCGCTCTGTTTCTTTCTATCATTTTTACTCTTATCGCCGCTTTTGTTTTTGGGGCTTTAGCTGTCCTCCTGTTGATTAGAGTTGTTATAATCTGGTTTTTACTCATTTTGGCCCCGATTGCCTGGTTTTTTTGGATTTTACCGGCCACTCGCCATCTCTTCAACCAATGGTGGAATGCTTTTATTAAGTGGGTTATGTTTGCCCCGGCCGCCATTTTCTTTATCTGGTTAAGTGTCAACTCCTGGCTAAAGTTTATTCAGGGCGAAGCCGAAGCTCCGGGAGGGAAAATAGCTCAAGGGATGAAAGAAGTCATCACCAGCGAGGTCCTTGAATCGAAAATTCTGCCCCAAGTGATGGCCCCGGGAAATTTTGTCCAATTTATCATCGCCTGCGGCATGCTTCTCGGTTCGTTAATTGTCGCTCAAAAAATGGGTGTTTACGGCGCCAGCGGAGCCATGGGCATAGCTAAGTCCCTCGGCAAAGGAACAGCTAAATGGACAGGAAAATTCGGTAAGCGAGCTTTAATGAAAATGGCTCCGCCGCCCAGAGAAACGCCTGATAAAAAGCTAAAAAGAGGTTGGGTTCAAAGAGGATTGGCCAAAATAGCCAAGATTCCCCTGGCTGGCAAACTGGCCGTTCCCGCGCTTAGAGGGCTTGAGCAGTCTCGGGCTGTTGTCAATCAGGAAAAAGAAAATATTAAAGGCTGGTCCAGCGGGAATTTAGTTAATACTTTTGATCGAGTCCCCGCCGAAAAGAAAGTGGCTCGAATGCTCCAACTCTATGAAAACGACGATTTGGACAAGCTTAGTGAAAAACAGCGCGAAGAAGGATTGAAATTAGCTCAGCGCTATGGCCAGGAATCAAAACCGGCTAAGGCTTTGCCCTCGCTGGCCGAAAAAATAGGTAAAGACATTCAAGGAGTAATCAATTCAATTAAGCCGGACCAGGCGACTAAAATAGTCCCCGGCCAGTTAGAAGATGAAAGAGTCCAGAAGGCGGTTACAGAGGCCTTCCGGACCGGTCATTGGACCAGCGCTCATTTAGGAAAAATCGGCAGTGAAAGTCCGGCCCTGCGAACCAAAATCCAGAAAAGGATAATGACGAAAGCCAATATTAAAACCTTCCCTGAGCCCATTCGAGGATATCTGGGGACTGATTTGGGCAAAAGCTTATACGGATTAGAAACCGGGCCAACTATTGAAATAGTCAGTCCGGTTGGCGCTGGCGGCCGGAAAATTAGCGAAGAAACACTGGCTGAGGCAAAAGAAGCTTTAAAGAAATAATTTCAATATGTTGACACCTCTTCAAATCAAAAGATTAAAGAAAATTGAAGACCTAACTGTCAGAAAAAGATACAGTATTTACTTCCAGCTTCCGCCGGAGACGCGCCGTTTATTTTTCAGCGAAACCGTCGCCGGCCAGATGGAGAAAATTGGCTCTAAAAATAGTCTGAATAAAGAACAGTTGGCTCAAGCCTCCTATATCACTGGTTTAATCCTGTTAGGCGAAATCAACATCGTCAATTTTGTTAAGTCGTTACAGGAAAAATGCGGCTTAGCCGAAGAATCAGCCCGCCAGCTGGCTCGAGATATCAATCAGGTCATTTTTCTGCCGGTTAAAGAAAATTTAAAAAAGATTCATCAGGTCCCTTTCTGGCCGCGCGAAGAAGAGTCAGTTAAAAGGCCGATTCCTTCTTATTTGTCCGAATCGGAAAGCGCCCATATTAAAAAAAACGAGCCACCGACGATAACTGACAAAGACGATTACCGCAGGTTAGTCAAAGAGACAAACCAAGCTGAAACGTCTAAGCCGCGTTTAGAAGGAAATATAGTTGATTTGAAAAATAAACGTTAATTTTTTCAAACAAGCCGGGAAAAACTATTTCGTTAAATTATGCAGTTTAATGTTCCTCAATTCATTGAAGTAGAGGATAAGATTATCGGTCCCCTGACTCTTAAGCAATTTCTCTATTTAGGAGCCGGAGCCGGTTTGCTTTTCATCCTTTGGTTTTTCCTTAAATTAGGCTTTTTCATCGTTGCCGCTATTCCGATTGGTCTTTTCTGCGGCGCCTTGGCTTTTTACAAAGTCAATGGCCGGCCGTTTATCTCTTTTCTGGCTTCGTTAATTAAATATTCAAGCAAACCAAAGTTGTATTTGTGGAGAAAAAAGTAACAATATCTATGCCTCAAAAACAAAAATCAGCTTCTATCCATCAGCACTTAGATATCAAAGAAATCAAAGACGATGTTGTTGTCCTGAAAAGCGGCGGCTTGCGGGCTATTTTAATAACAACCAGCATAAACTTCGCGCTTAAATCAACCGAAGAGCAGAATGCTGTTATTTATCGCTACCAAAATTTTATCAATTCCCTTGACTTCCCGATTCAAATCGTCGCCGCCTCCCGAAAGTTTGATATTGACCCTTACATTAGCTCTCTGGAACAAAAACAGGTTCAACAGGAAAATGAGCTTTTAAGAATACAAACTTCAGAATATATTGATTTTGTTAAAAAATTAACCGAAATGACCAATATTATGACCGAATCTTTTTATTCAGTTATTCCTTACAGTCCCTCCGTTACTAAAAACACGGGCTTTTTGGGTAAGTTTTTTGGCAGTAAAAAACAAGCGGCTCCCGAGGAAAAATTCCAAGAGCTTAAAAATAATCTTTGGCAAAGAGTTGAATTTGTTATCGCCGGTCTACAGGGAACCGGCTTGAAGGCGGTCCCCTTAAAAACCGACGAATTAGTCGAGCTTTTTTACAAACTTTACAATCCCGACGCCAAAGAAGAACCGGAACTTCAAAAAGCCAAAGAAATGAGAATTCAATAAATAAAATGTCTTTATTTAAAAAAAACAAATCGGTCGTAGACGGAGAAGAATTCTCTCAGATAAACCAGCCAACCAGTTTGGTTGATTTAATCGCCCCGGCCGGCCTCAAAATTGATTCTAATTACTTCCAATTAGACAAGAAATATGGTCGGACCATTTTTGTCTTCAATTATCCGCCCGTTCTGAATGCCGGTTGGCTTTCTCCGTTAATCACTCTTGACCAGGAAATGAACATCGCCTTATTTATTCACCCCTTTGAAACGGCTGCTGTTTTGAAAAATTTAACCAAAAAAACCGCCCAAATTCAGTCACAAATGTCGCTTCAGCAAGAAAAAGGCAAGGTCCGCAGTCCGGTTCTGGAAACAGCTCTCAAAAACGTAGAAGAGCTGCGCGACAAGCTTCAGCAAGGAGCCGAACGACTCTTTAAGATGGGGCTCTACATCACTTTTTTTGCCAACTCAATTAAAGAATTAGATGATGTCGGAAATCAACTTAGAGCTGTTTTAGAAAATCAGACCATTTATACCAAACCGGCTGTTTTTCAACAAGAACAAGGGTTTATCTCCACCCTTCCTTTAGGACAAGATAAATTGCTTGTCCATCATAGTTTGAATACAGCGCCGCTTTCCTCCGCTTTTCCCTTTATTTCTTCGGATTTAACCGATAATAAGGGGGTTCTCTATGGAATCAATCGTCATAATAATTCCCTGATACTGTTTGACCGATTTAGTCTGGAAAACGCCAACTCGTGCGTATTCGCTAAGAGCGGATCCGGCAAGTCTTACGCCATCAAGCTGGAAGTTCTTCGTTCTTTAATGCAGGACACCGAAGTAATCATTATTGACCCGGAAAAAGAATATCAATATTTAGCAGAAACCGTTGGCGGCTCGGTTATCGACATATCGCTAACTTCGCCCAATCATCTTAATCCATTTGACCTGCCAATACCCGGACCGGACGACAAGCCGGCCGACCTTCTCAGAAGCAATATCATTAATCTGGTTGGTCTTTTAAGAATGATGCTCGGCAGCCTGACTCCCGAAGAAGACGCTATTATGGATAAAGCTCTGGCTCAAACTTACGCCGCTCGCGACATTACGCCGGAGTCCGATTTCAGTAAAATCACCTCGCCGACAATGCAAGACCTTGACACTATCCTTCAAGGAATGACCGGCGGCGAGAACTTGGCTGTCCGCCTGGAAAAATATGTCAGCGGCAGTTACGCCGGTTTCTTTAATCAGCCAACCAACGTGGCCTTAGGCAAAAAACTAATTGTCTTTAGTATTCGCGATATGGAAGACGAACTCAGGCCGTTGGCCATGTATGTCATTTTGCGCTATATCTGGAATCTCATTCGCTCGGAAAGAAAAAAGAGGATTATGGTCGTTGATGAGGCCTGGTGGATGATGCAGCATGAAGATGCCGCTTCTTTCCTCTTTGGCATTGCCAAAAGATGCCGTAAATACTATTTGGGCCTAACAACCATTACCCAAGACGTGGCCGACTTTATGAAATCCAAATACGGCAAGCCGATTGTCACTAATTCCTCTCTGCAGCTATTGCTTAAACAATCGCCGGCGACCATTGACGTAGTCAAAGAAACTTTTAATTTAACTGACCAGGAAAAATATATGCTCTTAGAATGTCCCGTTGGTGAAGGCCTTTTCTTTGCCGGGACCAAACACGCCGCCATTAAAATTATCGCCTCCTATACCGAAGACCAGATTATCACCTCCGACCCAGCCCAGTTATTAGAGATTGAGCAGGCCAAGAACGAATTGGCCGCAGAAGAAGAGGAACAGTCCGCGGTTAAAGAAACAAAAGATATCGCTTATTAATTAATATGGCTGATTATAGCGACAAATTAAATCAAGACAGGAGCGAGAGCCAAAGACCAGCTAAAAAAACGA
>CAYXST010000021.1:0-7729 GCA_964467815.1 uncultured Candidatus Saccharibacteria bacterium
CCACAGGGGAGTTACAAGCCACTTAGTCTTTAGCTAAGTGGTAGTTGACAAATTAGATGACTATTTACCCTCAAGGATTTTTTCGGAAACAATCAATTTATCCGTTTTTTGGTCCAAATCGAGAATTTTAACTTCTATTTTCCGGCCGACAAACTTATTCAAATGTTCCAATATTTTTTCTTTATCGCCGCCCTCAACTTTGGGATAATTTTCGGCCGATAACTGGGAAACGGGCAGAAAGCCAACTAAGCTATTTGACCTGATGATTAGGCCGCCGCGGTTAGCTTCAATGATCTTAACAGTGATTGGCTGATTGGACCTCTTTTTTTCTTTTATCTCCAGCCATGATTTTTCCAAACCGGCTTCTCTTAAAGAAAGCTCGACATAGCCATCGTCGTTTTCCGTTTCTAGAACTAAGGCGGTAATAGTTTGGCCAAGGGCTAATTCTCTGAGCGCTTCCTTGTTTTCTTTTAATTCGCCGCCGTAGACAATACCAGTGCCCAAGGGGCCTAGATCGAGAATAATAGCGCTTTTGCTTATTTTAATAATCTTTCCTTCAATTAAATCGCCCGCTTGAGGCAAAGAAGGGGCTTGTCTTTCTTGAGCGATTAAATCTTTCATTAATTCTGATTTTCCTTTAGTCATATTGTGTAAAGTATAACCTAAAACTATTGGCTTGGCAAGAGAAAAATATTGTGATAGAATATAGGCAAGGAATGATGGACAAAGGACAACGAATAATTTTATTGTTCGTTGTTCGTTGTTTGCTTTTTATTATTTTATGACTATTTCTTGGTACGGCCACTCTTGTTTCAAGATTACTAATCAAGGCGGTCGCTTAACTATTATAACCGACCCCTTTGATAAAAGCATTGGACTAAACCCGCCGCGGGGCAACGCCGATATTGTGACTATTTCTCATGACCATTATGACCATAACAATGTTCAAGCCATCAGCGGCCATCCTTTTGTCGTTGACGGACCCGGCGAATATGAAATCAAAGAGGTCAAAATTATTGGCTGTCTTAGTTATCACGACAAGAAACAAGGGCAAGAAAAAGGCCTCAATACCATTTATCTGATGGAGGTAGATAAAATTAGAATTTGCCATCTGGGCGATCTTGGCCAGGAACGGTTAACCGAAAAACAATTAGAAGCCGTCGGCCAGGTGGATATTTTGATTATTCCGGTTGGCGGCGCCTATACTATTGGCCCGGCCGAAGCGGTTAAAGTAGTCGAACAGACAGAACCCCATCTGATTATTCCGATGCATTACAAACTGCCCGGTTTAAAAATTAAGTTAGCCGGTCTAGCCGATTTTTTAAAAGAAATGGGCCTGGACAAAAAAATGGCCGTAGATAAATTAACTCTCAAGAAAAAAGATTTAATCGGCAAAGAAATGGAAGTGGTTGTTTTTAAATATTAAACAAAACCGTGTCTTTGAGTAAATTTTTAGAAAAAATACAAAATAAACCGCGCTATATCCGTTTCCAAATTTTATGCTTGACCGTTTTCGCTTGTATGTTTTTGATTGTCTCTCTTTGGGTCGTTTCCTTAAAACATTCTTTGCCAGGCACGGCTGAAAAAACCAACCAGTCCATAGGAAAAATTAAAGAAGAAATTGGGAAAGAGACGCCTTCTTTAAAAGAAATTTTCCAGGCCAGTATCGGCGTATTTTTTGAAAAAAATAGTTTGCTTGAAGAAGAAACAGTTTCAGGGGAGAGCCAACCGGAGCCGGCTCAAAAAGATGAAGATATTTTTGAAAAAAGAACAATTAAACCGGCTAAATTACCCCTAAGTGATTAAATCAGCGAATAGTGAATAAATAGCTCAATTAAGATATTATTTACTGTTCGCTGTTCTTTGTTGTTTAATTCATGGAAATAGGTTACATCAAAAAAAGAGCCATAACCGAAGAGATGGAAGAGTCCTATTTGGACTATGCCATGAGCGTGATTGTTTCGCGGGCTTTGCCCGATGTCCGCGACGGGCTTAAACCGGTTCATCGGAGGATTTTGTACGCGATGTGGGAAGATGGTTTACGGCATGATGCTAAATTTAGAAAATCAGCAACGGTAGTGGGTTCTTGTCTTGGCCGTTACCATCCCCATGGTGATGTAGCTGTTTATGATGCTATGGTTAGAATGGCTCAAGATTTCTCTTTAAGATACCCATTGATTAAAGGTCAAGGAAATTTTGGTTGTTTTACTAAAGATACGAAAGTTAGATTGACCGACGGAAGAAATCTTGATTTTGGGGAACTCATCAAAGAATCTAAGAAAGGAAAGAGAAATTGGACTTTTTCTTTTAATCCGAAAAGTAAAGAGATAGAAATCGCTGAAATTAAAAATCCTCGGTTGACTCGGAAAAAAGAGAAAATAATTGAGGTAACTTTAGACAATGGAGAAAAAATCAAATCTACTTTAGACCATCGTTTCATGTTGAGAAACGGTTCTTATAAAGCGGCAAAAGACTTAAAACCAAATGATTCTTTGATGCCAGCTTATTTCACTAAAAGAAAAGTCAGGGAAGCTTCTAATCGGTATTTGTCGATACTTCAACCATTTACAGGCCATTATGAATTTGTTCATAAACTTGCTGATGAATATAACAATCGTTCTGGATATACTAAGAAGATTTTTAAATCTTTCGTTTTACATCACAAAGACTTTAATCGGCAGAATAATTCTCCTGATAATATAGAACGATTAACATGGGAACAGCATCATAAAATACATCTCCGACAGGCTAAAAATTTATGGAAAGAAAGAGGGGATGAATTTAGAGAAAAACACAGAACATTGTTAATAAAGGCACTTTCTTCGCCAATTATTCGAAAAAAGATGTCAGCGAGTGCTAAAAGACTTTGGCAAGACCCTGAATATCGGGCCAAATACCCTGATAATCATTTTAGCCAAATGGCTAAAAAATTATGGCAAGATTCAAAGTTTTTGGAATTTCATAGAGACAAGACTAGACAACAGTGGCAAGATAAAGAATTTAGAAACAAATTTATAAAAGGAGTTGTCTCGGCTAATAAACGCCGCCTAAAAGAGAATCCTGAACTCATGAAAGAATTGACAGAAAAGGCGAAGATTTCTTTACATAGAAACTGGCAGAATCCTTCTTATAAGGAAAAAGTAATAAAGAGTAAAATCTTAGGATTTGTTTATTCTCTTTTAAAAAAATACCCAAAAATTACCTCCGAAGTTTATGAAAAAGAAAGATATAATAATTGTTTCCCGAGGGTCGAAAATGTTTTGAATTATTTTGATAATTTTTCAGAAGTCGTCAAAGAAGCTAAGAGATATAATCATAAGGTAATTAAGATAAAAATTCTCCGAAATAAAGAAGACGTTTATGATTTAACTATTGAACTATGGCATAATTTTCTTTTAGATGCCGAAGTTTTTGTTCATAATTCTTTAGATAATGATCCTGCAGCTGCCTCTAGATACACAGAAGCAAAAATGACCAAAATAGCCGAGGAAATGCTTTTTGACATTGATAAATCAACGGTTGATTGGGCTGATAATTATGACGGAACAAGGCAGGAACCGGTGGTTCTGCCGGCTAAATTGCCTCAATTGCTTTTGAACGGAGTTATGGGGATTGCCGTGGGCATGGCCACCAATATCCCGCCCCATAATTTAGCTGAAATCATTGACGGAGTTATTTATCTGATTGAACACCCACAAGCAACCGTTAAAGACCTTTTCCAATTTATTAAAGGCCCTGATTTTCCGACCGGCGGTTCTATCTATGACCGACAGGGATTAATTCAGGCCTATAGCACCGGTCGGGGGCCAATTGTTATGCGGGCCAAAACGGAAATTGTTGAAAAGTCCGCCAAAGGCGAACCGGCCTCATCGGGGAGAACCGGTCAGTTCCAGATTTTAATTACGGAAATGACTTACGGAGTCAATAAGGCCAATCTAATCGCCAAAATTGCCGAATTGGTCAAAAACAAAAGAATTCCGGACATTAGAGATATTCGTGATGAATCAGACAAGGAAGGTGTCCGGGTAGTCATCGAATTAAAAAGCGATGCCCAGCCGCAAAAGATTCTTAATCGGCTGTATAAATTAACCGATTTACAAAAGACTTTTCATTTGAATATGCTCGCCTTGGTCAACGGTTTGCAGCCGCAAGTTTTATCCCTAAAAGGACTTTTGGAAGAATTCATTAAACACCGCCGGCAGGTTATTACCCGACGCAGCCAATTTGAGTTGAAGCAGGCTCAAGAAAGAGCCCATATTTTAATCGGCTTGAGCAAGGCCCTTAATCAAATTGACGCGGTTATTGAAACAATTAAAAAATCAGAAACGAAAGAAACGGCTCATCAGAATTTAATCAAGAAATTTAAACTAACCGACCGTCAGGCAACAGCTATTCTGGAAATGAAATTGCAGACTTTGGCCGGACTGGAACAGAAAAAAATAAAGGCAGAATTAAAAGAGAAACAAGAATTGATTAAAGAATTAGAAATATTGTTAAAAAGCCCTAAAAAGATTTTAGCTTTAGTCAAAAAGGAGTTAAAGGAAATAAAGGAGAAATACGCTGACGAGAGAAGAACAAAAGTTTATAGCCGGCCACTCGGCCAATTAACCGAGGAAGAGTTAGTCCCTCAGGAAGATTGCGTCATTATTCTGACTCAAGGCGGCTATATTAAAAGAGTTAATCCGCAATCTTATCGGGCTCAAAGAAGAGGCGGCCGGGGTATTCTCGGCATCACGCCGCGCGAAGAAGACGCCGTCGGCTATTTCCTGCCTGCTTCTACTCATGATAATGTTTTGTTTTTTACTAATCGCGGCCGAGTTTTCCAGGCCAAGGCCTATGAAATTTCCGAAACGCATAGGACGGCCCGCGGCCAGGCTATTGTTAATATCTTGCAGTTAGCCGCCCAAGAACGGGTTACGGCGGTGGTCACTATCAAGCCGGATGAAAACAATAGCCAACCCTTTAAGTATTTGGTTATGGCCACAGAAAATGGTATAATAAAAAGAACCAAGATAGAGGAGTTCGGACATGTCCGACGGAATGGTCTGACGGCGATTAATTTGAAGAAAGAAGACAGTTTGAAATGGGTTAAACTCACTTCCGGACAAAACCAGGTTATTTTAATCACCGCCCAGGGGCAGAGTATTCGTTTTAAAGAAACAGAGGTCAGACCAATGGGGCGAACGGCTACCGGCGTTAAGGGGCTCAATTTGAGAAAAGGGGACAAGCTCATTGGCATGCAGATAGTTGCTCTGGACAATCAAGAGAATGAGAGCCAAATTAAATTATTGGTTATTACCGAAAACGGCTTTGGCAAAAGGACTGATTTGCGGTATTATAAAATACAGAAGCGAGGCGGCTTGGGGATTAAGACAGCCCGCTTGACGACGAAAACCGGTCAAATTGTCGCCGGTCAGATTTTAAGGCCGGAGCAAGAAAATCTAATTGCTATTTCTCAAAAAGGACACGTCATTAAAACTAAGCTTAAAGATATTCCTTCTTTGGGTCGGACGACTCAAGGAGTCAAGTTAATGAGGTTAGTCCAAGGAGACAAAGTTGCTTCAATAGCTTGCATTTAATATGGACAAAGGCACAG
Source organism: uncultured Candidatus Saccharibacteria bacterium (assembly GCA_964467815.1). Taxonomy (GTDB): domain Bacteria; phylum Patescibacteriota; class Minisyncoccia; order Portnoybacterales; family UBA2143; genus CAYXST01. The sequence continues at coordinate 5,597 of CAYXST010000021.1, forward strand.
GCGGATTTCTCCAGCCAGAGAAAGTCTTAGACCAATTGGCTCTCCGCGATGATATGCAGATAGCCGATTTTGGCTGTGGACACGGTTATTTCAGCCTCCCTTTGGCCAAAAAAGTTAGCCAGGGAAAAGTTTATGCCCTGGATGTTCTAAAAGAAGCTCTCCAATCAGTCAGAAGCCGGGCTGAAATAGAAAAAGTTTCCAACATTGAAACAATCCGTGTTAATCTGGAAATAGCTGGCGGCTCTAAACTAACCGACCAAGCGATTGATTTAGTTGTTTTGGCTAATATTTTATTCCAATCGCAAAAAAAAGAGGAAATTTTAAAAGAAGCCCGGCGAGTCTTAAAAGAAAATGGCCATTTGGTTGTTGTTGATTGGCTGGCCGGTTCTCTTTTGGCGCCCAAGGAAGGTTGGTTTATTTCCAAAGAAGAAATTAACCAATTAGCCGAAAGCCAAGGTCTGACTTTGGTTAAAGAATTAGTCATGGACGATCAGCATTATGGGATGGTCTTTAGGAGATAGGTTCGGGAACCATATGTCTAAAATCAAAACAACTACTCTCTATACGCTTATTCTCCCGGTTATTTTTCTTGGTTTAGCGGCTGCTTTTCCCGGCTGTAAAGAACCGATAGCCAAAGAAGTAGAATTAGAGTTTTGGGGCGTTTTTGACGATTCGGATGTTTTTAAACCGTTGATTGAAGAATTCAACCAAGTTTTTCCCAAAACAAAAATTAAATATTACAAAAAAACTTACCAGACCTATGAAAAAGATTTATTGGAAGCGATGGCCGGCGACCGCGGTCCGGATGTTTTGATGCTCCATCATACTTGGCTGCCTCGTTATGAAGAGAAGATTTGGGCCGCTCCTTCAGATTTGATTACTCTTAAAGAACTGAAAGAGAATTTTGTTGATGTTGTTTATGACGATTTTGTCTCTGACGGTTATGTCTCTGCCTTGCCCTTAAGCGTTGATAGTTTGGCCCTTTTCTATAACAAAGACATTTTTAACTCTGCCGGCATTCCCCAACCGCCAGCCAGCTGGGAAGAATTTTTGGTTGATGTAGAGAAACTGACTATCAAAGACGAACGGGATAATATTATTCGGGCCGGAGCGACTTTAGGAACAGCCCGCAATATTAATCGGTCAACCGATATCTTGTCTCTTTTAATGCTTCAATCGGGCGCTCAAATGGTTAATCAGGAAAAAACAGCCGCCGCCTTTGACAAATCCGTGACGCTTAACGGCCAGAGTTTTTATCCCGGCCAACGAGCTTTGGAATTTTATACCGATTTTGCCAACCCGACAAAATCAGCCTATACTTGGAATACCCGAATGGATTATTCTCTGGACGCTTTTGTTCAGGGGAAAGCGGCGATGATGTTTAATTATGCTTATCAAATCCCAGACATTCGGGCCAAGTCAGCTTATTTAAATTTCGCTATCGCTCCGATGCCCCAAATTGAGGCAACCGCCAAAAAAGTTAATTACGCTAATTATTGGGGCTTAGCCGTTTCTCGTAATTGCCAGAATTATGAACAAGCTTGGCAGTTTATTGTTTGGTTGGCCAAAAAAGAAAACGCCCAGAAATATTTGGAATTGGCCGAAAAACCGGCCGCTCGACGCGATCTAGTTACTTGGCAGAAAAACGAACCTGACCTGGGAATTTTTGCCGAGCAATCTTTGACGGCCTATTCTTGGTATCAGGTGGATAACTTAGCCATTGAACAATACCTGGCCAATATGATAGAATCAGTCATATTGGGGCAGGCGACAATTAAAGAAGCGGTTAATCGGGCGGCTAACCAAGTGACTCTCTTGATGAAGTGATATGAAATCCTTTCGGAAAATTTTGATTGGTTCTTTGCTTTTATTGGGATTATTTGCCGCTAATCTATCTTATGCCGGTTTTGTTACCGAGCCAATTGTGCCTTGCGGACGAGAGGGCAAACCGGATTGTAATCTTTGCCATTTATGGCACTTAGCCAGCAATATTATCAATTTTATCAGTTTTAACTTGGCTATTCCGGCGGCTGTTCTTCTGTTCGTCGCGGCCGGCGTAATTTTTATCATTTCCGGCGGCAGCGAGGAAAGAGTCAATCTGGCCAGAAGTATTTTCACTAATACGGTTATCGG
>CAYXST010000022.1:0-2149 GCA_964467815.1 uncultured Candidatus Saccharibacteria bacterium
CTGGGCGCTTTGGTTTACGGCGGTTTTATGTATATGCTTTCCGAGACGATTACCTCCAAAGAAGAAGCCAGGTCCTGGATTAAAGGAGCTATCTCCGGTTTGCTGCTGGCCTTAGCCGCCTATCTAATTTTAAACACAATTAATCCGGAATTGGTTAATTGGCAATTAGTTTTGCCGGATTAGTTAATAAAACCTATGTCGCTTAAAAAAATATTAATCATCTTAATCATCCTGCTTATCCTTGTAGTGGGTTTCTTGGTCGCCTATAATTACTTTCTCAAAGGGGAGGAGCCAACCGAGCCAGCATCTGCTCCGACTGAGCCAACCGGGCCTGAAGCAATCAGCCAACTCAAACCCATCTCCCAGGGGTCGGTTTTAGGTCCGACCATCGACGGACAAAAGGTTAAATATTACCTCCGGGGAGACGGCAACGTCTTCGAATCTAATTTTGACGGTTCCGACAAAACAAGAGTTTCGGCTAATTTACTGACTGGTTTGCTCAAGGTCCTTTGGTCTCCTCAAAAGGACAAAGCCATCGCTATTTTTGAAGACGGAGGAGAAGTAAAAAAATATCTTTACGACTATCAAAAAGAAAAAGCGACCTTGCTTGATTCTAACATCCAGCATATTGCTTGGTCGCCTCGGGAAGACAAAATCGCTTACCAATATGACAATCCCCAAACTGAAGATAATAATATCAGCATGGCTAACCCGGATGGCTCAAATTGGACTAATATTTTAGCTACCCGGATGAAAGATTTGATTGTTGAATGGCCCGGTTCCGGCCAATTAGCTATTCGGACCAAACCGAGCGGCTTGGCCCAAAGCGTCGCTTATACGATTGATTTGGCCAGCGGCAATTTACAAAAAATTATCAGCGAAACCTATGGGTTAACCGTCCTCTGGTCGCCCCAAGGTGATAAACTCCTTTTTTCCGAGACCGATGAACGCGGGAAAAACCTTAAATTAAAAATGGCCGACTTAGTCAGGCAAGCCATTAAAGAATTTGATTTTGTCACCCTGCCGGAAAAATGCGTTTGGTCTCAGGATAATCGGACTATTTTCTGCGCCGTGCCCAAAACTATTCTCAAAACAGCCATTCTTCCTGACGATTATTACAAAGGATTAGCCGCTCTATCTGATAATTTTTGGCGAATTAATTTGGATACCGAAGAGAAAATCCAGATTTATCTGCCAACCGACCAAGAAGCGATTTCTTACGACGCCCAGAATCTGCTTTTGTCTCCCCTGGAAGATTATCTTCTCTTTGTTAACAAGCGCAACGGCCTGCTCTATAGTTTAGAGCTATAAGCAGCCAGAAAATCACCGATAAATCATTTTTCCAATAAGTGGTGTCAATGAAACCGTGGACTAAGAGATAAATCATCGCGGCCAGTAGAAAATATTTGAGCAACTGGCTGCCTTTTTTAATTTCGGGCTTTAAAGATGAATTCGCGCCCGGACGAGAAAAATTTCTGAAAAACCTGACCAATAGCCAGAGCAAGCCGAGCAAGCCGAGCAAGCCGGTTTGCAGCCAAAAAGCCAAAAAGAGATTATGCGGCTGGGGAACAGCCCATTCCAAATAAGGCAACGCCTGGCTTTGGTAATCTAAATAGTATTTTTGGAAAAGACCGGGGCCAATGCCGAGCAAAGGATGGTCTTTAATAATTGTCCAAGCGCTTTGCCAAATAATCAAACGCGACTCCAAAGAAGGATAAGATAACCCAACTAATCCCTGGAATTTTTGACCGGGCGCTTGGTTTAAGCAAACCGAAACAAAAATGAGAAAAATTAAGCCGAGAACCGAAAAAATGAACTTGGGGCGGTTCAACCGGGTTCTCTTTCGATAAAAAATAATTGATAAGAAAATAAAACCGGCCAGCAGGCCCAGCCAAGCGCCGTAAGAATAAGTTAAGTAAATAACGGCGAACAGCGAACAATGAACAATAAATAAAATGATTTTGTGAATATTTTTTTTGAGACAGAAATACAAATAAAAAGATAAAATAAGAATAGGCGATAAAAACATAGCTAAATGGTTAGGCGAGAGATAAAGGGCCTTTAAGCGGCCATCGTAAGTGAGCAGATTGTTTGCCCAATAGCCAAAAGCGACTAAGGCGATGCCCAAACCCGATAAAGTTAAAGCTGT
>CAYXST010000022.1:2249-6746 GCA_964467815.1 uncultured Candidatus Saccharibacteria bacterium
TTAATAAATTAATAATTTTTTGAAGCATATTCGAGGTGAGCGAGACGCCCCGGAAACGGCTAAGAACGCGCTTTAATTAAAGAAGAAGACAAACCGAAAACGACCATTAAGAGAGCTAAGATAATCGGGTTGTAAATAGCCGTTTCAAAAAAGCTATGAATTGAGAAATAAACCAATGAACCGATTAAGCCGAGACAAAGATATTTTTCCGACTGTTTCACCCGGCCTATTTTCAAAAATAACTGACCGAGCGTCCCCAAAATCAAAACCAGCCAAACGGCCAAGACAAAAACGCCCATTTCCGAAAAAATATCCAAATAAAGATTATGAGCCGTAGCCGGACTGCGATAACCCAGGCCCGGTTCAACTAATAAAGAATAGCCGCCCAAACCCAGGCCCTGCCAAAAGTTTTTTAGGCCGCTTTGACCAGCCTGCTGCCACATTTCCAAACGGCCGATATTGGAGCCCTCGCTTAAATCAAAAGATGAATAAAATCTGTCGGCTATCGGCGTCCCCGGAATAATAAAAATCATCAAAGATAAACAAAGCAATAAAGCTGTTTTTTTGGCCTTGAGATATTTCCAAAGCAACCCGCCTAAAACTAAAAAAGTGACGATAACAGCCAGATAAGCCCCCCGGGTAAAAGTCAAAAGCAGCGTAATAAACAATAATCCATAAACAGATAACAAGAATTTAGGGAATTTAGGAGCAAAGCTCCTTTTTTTAGGAGCTTTGCTCCTAAATTTCAAACATATTGAAACCACTATCAGCGGCAAAATCATCCCCAAATAAAAAGAAAGCATATGGGGGTCAGAAAAAAGAGAAAAAGCTCTCATTATTGTCTGACCATTAAGATTAACCAGCCAACTGGGATAAGCCATAATCAAAGCGCCGAAATTAAAACCATTAAAAACAGGCACCAAATAGCCGGCCCACCACTGGTAAACCTTTTCCATCCCAAAAACAAAAGAGGATAAAAATTGGCTTAGACCGATTAAAGCGATTAAGCCGCCTCCCTTAACTAAAATAACCATGATTTTTTTGATCTTGGTCCGGTTATTGGCCAAAACAACAACCAAAATATAGAGGGGGCAAACGGATAACAGAAAGATTAATTTTCTGAAGCCCCAAGAAATATTTTCCGCGCCAAATAAGGAAAAGAAAGCTAAAATTAAAAAAAGCGACAAAGCAACAGCTTGAATATTTTTAAAATAAATCAAGCTGGGCCAAGATTTGGCAATCAAACTTCCTAACAGCCAGACACCGAATAATAAAATAATAAATAGCCGCAAAGACGCCAAATCAATTTCCGGCCGCGGGTTGAGGGCTATCTGAAAAGGCAAATAAGCAACTAAAAGAAGAAGCCATTTAAACATCTTTTCTGACCAGGGTTAGGATGCGCTTGACTGAAAAGCCGCCGATTAAGTATAAGCTAAGAAAATAAACTGAACTGGCTAAAATAATTAAAGCAAATAAATTCCAGGCCGGCAGCAAATAAAATGAACCAGCCATCATTAAACCGGCCAGAGCATATTTAATTGTCAAACCAAAAGAAGGAAGCTTTTTTGAGACCCGGCGAAGAGCCAAAAGCATCAGCCAGGTGACAATTAATTCAGTCAGAAGAGTCGTCCCGGCCGCTCCGTAATAAGAATACTTGGGAATAAAGATGAAATTTGCCAATAAATTAAAAATAACCCCCAGGCCGTAGATATAGGTTAATCTCCTTTGTTCTTTAAGAGAAATAATCATATTAGAAAAGAGAACCCCTAGGAAAATAATACCAACGGCAAAAATCAGAATGTTTAAGACGCCGGCCGAAAGAATAAATTCTTGACCAGCAATTAAAGTAATTATTCTAGGGGAAAGAAAGAGGGTGCCGATGATTAAAGGGAAGGCAAAGACAAGCAGAATATCTAGGGCCTGCTGACTGACTTGACTAAATTTTTCTTTAGCGGTTAAGGCATATTTAGAAAGCAAAGGCATGACTAAGCCGATAAACATAGCCGGGAAAAAAAGCAGGCTTTCCAAAATCTTGTAAGCCAAACTATAAATACCGACATCAGCGGCGCCTTTCATTAGAGAAAGCATAATCGTATCTATCCGAAAATAAACCATTGTAAAAACAATGGCTAAGGCCAAAGGCAGAGATTCTTTCAGTAAAGAACGCCAAAGAGAAAAATTAAAGCGCAAAGAAATAGAAGCATATTTCTGGCTAAAAAAGAAAACTAAGAGGAAGTTAACTAAAGCGCTGGCCACCATCGCGCCGACAATAAACAAAAAACTCTTTTCTTGTCGGATAAAAAAAAGAACCAGCCCCAATTGGGCTAACCGACCCAAGAATTCAGCCAAAGCCACTTTCTCCATTCTTAAATGCTTTTGGAAAACACCCATAAGAACTTGGCTGTTAGATAAAAGCCAAAAGCCAACCGCCCCGATTAAAATGCCTAATTTAACCTGTCCCGGATAGGGGAAGAGACAACTAATTAAGGGAGCTAGAGCAAAGATAAACAAACCGGCTATCAATCTTAAGGTAAAGGCATTGCTGGCTATTTCCCCCTCATCAGCTCGCGGACGAGAAATTTCCCGTAAGCAAATTGAGTAAAGCCCCAAATCCGCCAGAACGCTGAAAAAATATAAAAAAGCCAGAATGGTGGCATATTGGCCAAAACCAGACTGGCCCAGATAACGGGTGATTAACCCGATAATAATTAAAGAAAGGGCTAGATTAATAACTCTAGCCCCAGCGGCAATAATTGTATTGTAGGCAATTTTCCGACCAAGCATTTGACTTTTCTATTATTTACCCGAATCGACCGGCTTAATAACCACTCTTCTCATCGGCTCTTGGCCGGTGCTTTGAGTATTTATCTCCGGCTGACCAGCCAAGGCCAAGTGGATAATTCTTCTTTCGTAGGCCGGCATCGGATGCAAAATCAAAGAAACTCTTTTTACTAAAGCCTGCTTGGCCATATCCTGAGCCATTTCTTCCAAAAGTTCCAAGCGGCGTTTGCGATAATTATTAACATCTAAAATAAACCGGATTGGCTGCCCGTTTTTTTTGCCAACCAAAAGGCGAACCAGGTGCTGCAAGGCGCTCAAGTTAGCGCCGGCCTGACCAATTAAAAAGCCAGCCTGCTCGCTTTGGATGTTAGCTAAAATATTATTCTTATCGGAGTCATTAACAGTCACTTCTCCGGCAATATCAATTATTTTTAATAATTGGCTGATTGTTTCTTTGATAACGATTGCTTCTTCCATACTCTTATTCTAATACTATATTTTAACCATTGATTTCAGCTTTAGTAAAGTGTTGCTGGACAATGCCAAACAGAGTAATAACTATCCAATAAAGAGGCAGAGCGGCCGGTAAGTTCCAGGCAATAAAAATGGTAATTAAAGGCATAAAATAAACCATCTGATGGCTCATTAAAGAGGAAATATCCAGACCGGCTATTTTTGTCCCTTGAGTTGATTGGAGCGCCTTTTGAGGCATAATCATTTTAGATTGGATAAACATGAAAATTCCTGCCAGAATAGCCAAAACAATACTTCTTTGAGAAAGATCAACTAGGCCTAAAAATATTGGATTTAGCGAAGACGGCTGCTCAATAAAACCATAAAGACCGTTTAATTTTTGAGGATCCAAGCCGGTAAAGAAAACCCGATAAAGAGCAACTAAAATAGGAAGCTGGATTAAAATAGGCAGACAACCTGAAAATGGGTTAATTTTATACTTTTGATATAAACCCATCATCGCCTTGGCCTGTTCTTCTTTGTTTTTATATTTTTTTCTAATCTCTTTTATCTCGGGCTGCAGCTTGGCCATTGCTTTTTGAGAACGAATCGCCTTCCGGGAAAGAGGATAAAGGATTAAGCGAATTAAAGCGGTTAAAATTATAATAGCTATGCCCAGGTCTTGGCCGGGAATAATATTGTAAAGCCAAACCAGAGCGTTAAATAAGGGGTAGTAAAGAATTTGGTTGAAAAGATTAATTAATAATTCCATGTTATTTTAGCTTTTTGAAGTAAATCAAGCAGGCATTTTTCGATGTTTTGGTATTTCTTTTTGGTTATTTCTGGGCTAACCAAAACAATAGCATCAAGGCCGGGGCTAATCTGATTTAATTTAAGTCGAACTATCTCTTCCAATTGGCGCCTAATTTTGTTTCTTTGAGTGGCTTTTTTGGAAATTTTTAAACCAACCACGAAAGCAAAACGGCTTATTTTTAAATTATTATTCAAAACTTTAAGCCGCATAAATTCCCCTTGATAAGCTTTGCCTTTTTGAAATATTTTTTTAAAATGGTTTTCTTTTTTTAGCTTATATTTTCTGGGCAACATAGACGAATTAAAATCAAACAGTTAATTTTTTTCGCTGTTTTTTTCGGCGGCGAGACAGAACCCGCCGGCCGTATTGAGTGGCCATTCTGGCTCGAAAACCGTGAACTTTCTTTCTTTTCCTTTTTTTAGGTTGATAGGTTATTGACATAAGTTTAA
>CAYXST010000023.1:0-6168 GCA_964467815.1 uncultured Candidatus Saccharibacteria bacterium
GTAATCCCATAATACCATCCTTGTCAAAAGCGGTCAATTCTGTCAAAATAAGTAAATAAAAGAAATGTTCAGAAAAACATTCAAGGCAATAATTAAATTAGCTGTTTTTTGTTTGGTCATGGGCATCTTGGCCTCTCTATTTGTTTTTGCCTATTTTGCTAAAGATCTGCCCAACCCAACTAAAATCAGTCAGCGCCAGGTTGTTGAATCAACCAAGGTTTACGACCGAACCGGCCAAGTTATTCTCTATGATATCCACGGAGAGGAAAAAAGAACGGTCATCCCTTTTGAAGAAATACCCCGGTTTGTTAAAAACGCTACGGTAGTCATTGAAGATGATAATTTTTATCATCACTTTGGCCTGGATTGGCCGGGCATTCTCCGGGCGGCCTGGGCTAATTTAACCGGCAGTAGAATCACCCAAGGCGGCTCAACGATAACCCAGCAATTTATCAAGAACGCCTATTTGGGCGGTCCCCAATCGGCCAGGACTTTCCCCCGGAAAATTAAAGAAGCTATCCTGGCCCTATTGATGGAAAGAAAATATTCCAAGGACGAGATTCTTGGATTTTATCTTAATCAGGTGCCCTACGGCTCTAACGCCTACGGCATTGAAGCGGCCGCTCAGACATATTTTAACAAACCGGCCCGAGAATTAAGCTTGACCGAATCGGCTCTTTTGGCCGCTCTTCCCCAGGCTCCGAGCTATTATTCGCCCTATGGTTCTCATCCCGAAGAATTAAAGGCCAGGCAAGAATATATTCTGGACAGAATGGCTAAATTCAGCTATATCGCCGAAGAAGAGACCGCCCGGGCCAAGGGAGAGGAGCTAAAATACGCCTCGCGAACCGACCTTAAGGCTCATCATTTCGTGACCATGATTCAAGAGTATCTGGAGGAAAATTATGGCCGTCAGTACTCCGATATCAATATGGCCGGCTTAAGGGTTTATACTACTCTGGACTGGCGCCTGCAGCAGATTGCCGAAGAAGCAGTTATTCAAGGAGTGGAACAAAACAAAGAAAAATACCGAGCGACTAACGCCTCTCTGGTCGCTCTTGACCCGAAAACCGGCCAGTTGCTGGCCTTGGTCGGCTCAAAGGGCTACAAAGAGGACCAATTTAACGTAGCGACCAGTCCTCATCGCCAGCCCGGTTCTTCTTTTAAGCCGTTCGCTTATGCCGCGGCTTTCAAAAAAGGGTACAATCCAGAGACGATTCTTTTCGATTTAGAGACCGGTTTCGGTAAATTCGGTCCAGGCGAAGGCGAAGAATATATTCCCCAGAACTACGACTTGAAATTTCGCGGCCCGATAACCATGAGACAGGCTTTAGCCCAATCAATTAACCTGCCTTCCGTAAAAACCCTTTACTTGGCCGGCGTTCAGGAAACCATTAATCTGGCCCAGGATATGGGCATTACTACTCTCAAAAACCGCAGTCTCTACGGCCTGTCTTTGGTCCTGGGCGGCGGTGAGATAAAATTAATTGACGAGACGGCTGCTTACGGCGTCTTTGCCGGCCAAGGAATCAAGCATCCCTTAAAAATGATTCTTAAAATTGAAGATGCCCAGGGCAATGTTTTAGAAAAATACGAGGATAAAGCGATTCGCGTTTTGGACGAACAAGTGGCCCGCCAAATCAATGATATCCTTTCCGATGAAACAACTCGGACGCCAATGTTCGGTTCACGCTCTGAACTCTATTTGGCCGGCCGACCGGCGGCCGCCAAAACCGGCACCACCCAGGATTACAGCGACGGCTGGACCGTCGGCTATACGCCCAGTTTAGTGGCCAGCGTTTGGGCGGGCAATAATGACTACACCCAAAAAATGAAACCGGGGGCAGCCGGCATCTACGTCGCCGCGCCCATCTGGCATAATTTTATGGTCCGGGCCTACGAGACAGCAAACGGCGAACAGCAAACAGCCGGCGATAATCAATTTGTCTTGCCTAAGGAAGTAGAATATTTTAGCCAACCGGAACCAACACCGACAACGACTAAACCGATGCTGAACGGTCAAATAGCTTTTCAAAAAAAGGTTGAAATCGACAAAATCTCCGGCAAATTAGCTACCGATTTAACGCCGCCCGACTTAATTGAGGAAGAAATATATCAAGAGGCCCATTCTATTCTTTATTATATTGATAAAGATAATCCCTTGGGCGACTATCCGAAACAACCCGGCCAAGACCCGCAATTTGATAATTGGGAAAAAGCGGTTATGGCTTGGACAAACAATCAGCCTTGTTCTGATGGTATTTGTTACAACCAGAATCCGCCGACCGAATATGACGATATTCATACTCTAGAAAATCAGCCTCAAGTGAAAATCACTTCGCCGATTGCCGGTTATTCCATCAATCAAGGAACTTTGACCATTAGCGCCCAGGCCAGCGCACCCTTAGGAATAAGACAACTGGATTTTTTCTTCAATAACCAGTTGGCCGATACCGATACAACCTATCCTTACGGAGTCACTTTTAATCCAGCGGCTTATTTGGCCAGTTCAACCAAACAGACAATTAAAGTACGCGCCTACGACCTAGCGCTTAACCGTCAAGAAGATGAAATATTTGTTTATTGCCAAAATAATTAAGAAGTGAAATATGCCCGAGATTATAAAAAAACAGACCTAACCGAGGTCTGTTTTTTTATCTCTTTTTTTATTAGCTACGCATTAATCGGCATAACTAAATAAGTATAACTATTATCACCAATTGGCTTAAGGACTATTGGATTTGTTTTAGTATTAAACCCTAAAATAACTTTATCGCTGAAGATATTATTTAATCCGTCAAGAAGATAACGATAATTAAAAACAACTTCAATGGCGTTGCCGATAATTTTAGTTTCTATTTGAGAATTATTTTCTCCTATATCTATATCCTTGGCTGTAATCTCTAATATTGATTTTTGGGGATTAACCGCCAACTTAACGTTATTTATTTTACCACTAAATAAACTAGCTAATTTTACGTTATTAATCAACTCTTCTCGGTTAGTTATCGCTTCGGTCTTAAAATCAGAGGGGATAATTTGTTGATAATCTGGGTATTTCCCCTCAATTAACCTGGAAATAACCTGAACATCCTCCATATTAAATAAAATCTGTCCAGTTGATAAAACAATCTCCACTTCACTTTCTTTGTCGGAAAGTATTCTAATTATCTCCTGAATAGTTCTTTGAGGGATAATCACTGTCTGACCCCTCAAGGATTGATTGTTTTTTATTTCAATATTTTTTTCAGCCAAACGGAAACTATCTGTGGCCGCTAATTTAATTAGATTTTTATCAAACTTCATATAAACTCCAGAAATTTCTGGCCGCGATTCAGAAGATGAAACCATTTCAACCACCTGAGCAAGACTGTTTCTTAATATTGCTCCGTTGATTTTTATAATTGGTTTTTCTTTAATTTTAGGAATAATCGGAAAATCATTTGCACTTAACCCATTAAGAACTGCTTTAAACTTATCACATTTTAATTCTAATAAATTATTTTTAACTTTAAGCTCTATTTTTTTATTAGGTAAATTACTAATTAAATCACTTATCAGCCTGGCCGGCACAGTAATACTGCCGCCCTGAATCACTTTGCCGGTTAACCAATAATTAATGCCGATTTCTAAATTAGTTGAAGAAATTTTTAATTTATTATTTTCTACGTTTATTAGAATATTATTTAAAATAGGTAATGTTAAATTACGGCCAATAATTCTTTCGGTGATATTTAAAGATTGTTTTAGTTTTTCTTGAAGACAAATTATTTGCATAATAATTATAATAATAATTATATATTATATATTTATTATTATTATTAAATCTCTTAAAAATGTGTAAAAGTTGTTTTTATATAATTAGAAACTAATGATTTTAAATTAGGAAACTGTTAATTTAAAAATAAATAATCTGTTGATATCCTCTTAATATTTTTTTAACTATTATTTATATATTCTTTCTTTTATTAAATTTATTTCTTGTTGAAGAGATTCATTATTTTCAATTTCTTTATTAATTTTTTGACAAGCATACATAACTGTTGTATGATCGCGGCCGCCTAATTTTTCACCAATAAACGGATATGAACTATTAAGCTCTTCCCTAATTAGATACATAGTTATTTGACGAGGATAAACTAATTCTTTTTTTCTGGAGCGATTAAGTAAATCATTAATATTAATATCATAAAATTCAGAAACGGATTTGATAATATTTTTCAAGTTAGTTTTTTTTATGGGAGTGGTAATGATTTTAGATAGAATTTGCGAAGTGTTTTTTAAGTCAGGGGTAATTTCGTTTATTTGGCAAAAAGCAATTAATCTATTAAGGGCTCCCTCTAATTCACGGATATTTTTTTGAATATGTGTCGCGATATAATTAATTACTTCATCTGATATTTTTAAATTTTTTTCATTAATCTTATTTTTAAGAATAGCTGTTCTTGTTTCTAAATCAGGATAACTAATATCAGCGATCATACCTCCTTCAAAACGCGAACGAAGACGTTCCTCTAAAGTTGACATTGCCTTAGGCGGTCTATCGGAACTAATAATAATCTGCTTATTTCTCTGATAAAGAGAATTAAAGGTGTGAAAGAATTCTTCTTGAGTTTTCTCTTTACCGGCAATAAAATTGATATCATCAATTATGAGAGTATCTATTTTTTGATATTTATGTTTAAAAGAATCCATTCCCTTTTTAGAAATAGCGTCAACTAATTCCGTAGTATATTTTTCTGAGCTAAGATATTGAACTTTTCTATTGGGGTATTTTTTAACTAGTTCATTGCCAACCGCTTGAAGAAGATGTGTTTTACCCAAACCAACTCCGCCATAAATAAACAAGGGATTATAAAGGGTGCCTAAATGCTTGATTACGGCTAAGCCAGCTGCTTGAGCTAATTCATTAAACGAGCCAATGACAAAGTTTTCAAAATTATATTTAGGGTTTAAATTAGTTTCTTTATCAATGCTGAGTTCTTGAAATTTAAGCTGTTTTTCCGCAAAAACGAAATCATCTTTTTTATTTGCCAACGTCTTAGCCAATGGGGCGTTTCCCTCAATAATAAATTTAATTTCTTTAATATCGGGAGAGTTATTCCGGAGAGCTTTTAAAATTAGTTTATTGTATTTGTTTTCCAACCACTCTTTAGTGAAGGTATTGGGAACGCCGATAGTAACTAGTCCGCTATTTTTTGAATGTATTTTTGTATTTCTAAACCAAGTAATAAAATTAGCCCTAGAGATATTTAATTCTATTTCACCTAAGATGGTTTGCCAAAGATCTTTTAAGCTCATAGAAAATACGGCAAAGAAACTCCCGATTTTAATCGTGGAGAGGAATTGCCGTTTTTAATTGTGGAATATCTTGCTTTACAAAGTTCAGATGAACAAGATAAAATATCCTTATGGAAACAATTACTAAAACCTGCAAGATTAAACTTAATATTCCAGAAAACAGAAAACAAGATATTTTTGAAACCTTTAAGCAATACAATTTTGCTCTTAATTTTGCTATTGAACAAGCTTGGAAACCTAAAAGAAAGATAATTAATAAATCTAAACTCCATAAACTCACTTATTATCCTTTGCGAGAAAAGACAAATCTTCCGGCTAACTATATTTGTTCTGCTCGCAATAAAGCTTGCGATGTTATTAAAGGAAATGTTATTAAATGGCACAACCACAAAAAAGCTACTAAACCCGTTTTCAACCCCTTTTCTGCTATCCAATTTGATAAACGCACCTTGACTATTAAAAACAGAGATTGCACTTTTTCTACTGTTAACAGCAGAGTAAAAGCTGATTACTTTTTGGGGAATTATCAAAAACAAATACTTGACGACCCTAATTATGAATTTAGGACTGCTACACTGACCTATAAAAATGATAATTTCTTTTTGAATATCACTATTGTTAAACCCACGCTTATTAAACAACCTAAAATCGTTATGGGTGTTGATTTGGGAATTAAAAATATTGCTGTTTGTTCTACTGGGAAGTTTTTTAGGTCGGGACTTCTCAATGACAAACGAAGACAATTTAGAGAAAAGAGAGCAAATCTTCAATCTAAAGGCACTCGTTCTTGTAAGAAAGTTCTGCAAAGAATCTCTGGACGAGAAAACCGTTTTGCTAATTGGATTTTGCATAATATCTCTCGGCAAA
>CAYXST010000024.1:0-5854 GCA_964467815.1 uncultured Candidatus Saccharibacteria bacterium
TCTTTAATATTATCTTTTTTTTGCCGGAGACCTTTAACAGATACTTGAGACGGGCGATATTTAACTCGTCTGAGAATATTTTCCGCCAAAGGAATTTCTAATTGGCGGCTGATAACTTGGGCCAGTAGTTCTGCCTGATTGAATCCCCGCCAGCGCAATCTTTTTGGATGAAGCGGCACGGCCAATAAAAAAGTATCTTCTGGAGATATTTTTAAACAGACCGATAATTGTTGAACCATCAACCATCCTAAGGGTTCGGCCAAATCCTTAACCAAATCATATTTATAGCGATAGATTGCTTCTTTGACCAAAGGATATCCGTAGTCGTTGGCCACAACCAGACCGGTGAGCGACCGGGCTTGGTCTGGGCCAAACAAGGCCTTTTGGTTGAGGGGAATTTTCTTGAGACAAGCCGGACAGATAAATTGTCCGGCCTGGCCGCAGCCGAGACAATTAATCGGAAAAAACAAATCTAATAAAGTTTTCCACATAGGTTATTTCCTTGACTTTGTAATCTATGGTATAATTTTTAGTAAGCAAATACAAGAATGTTTTTATTTAAAAAAAAACTAAAAAGCCATTTAGGTATTGATATTGGCGCTTCAGCGATTAAATTAGTTGAGTTGGAACTTGAAGAAGGCAGACATAAATTAAAAAATTACTCCATTTTTTCTCTGAAGGATTATCTTAAAGAAAATTGGTATCAGATTCCCTCGGAAACAGGTAAGTTGTCCAATGACGAGCAGGCGAGTATAATCAGGGAAGCGCTCAAAGAAGCTAAAATCAAATCATCGACCGCCTTCCTTTCTTTGCCTGTTTATTCCACTTTTTCTACTCTGATTGATTTTCCGGCTATGTCAGAAAAGGAAATTGAAACAGCTATTCCCTATGAGGCTAAAAAATATGTCCCCTTGCCGCTGAATGAAGTTGTTTTAGATTGGAGCATTGTCAATTCCTTGGAAAAACAAAAAGGCCTTCAGGTTCTTTTAATGGCTGTTCCTAAAAAAATCATTGATGATAGCAAAAAAATATTACAGTCGGCCAATTTAAGTCTGTCCGCTTTAGAATCAGAAGTATTTAGTTTAAGTCGATCCTTGGTCGGTAATGATAAAAGCACGCTGATGCTCATTGATATTGGAGCGCGCTCAGTTAGCTTAAGTATTGTTGATGACGGCTATGTCCGGATGATTGGCAATTTAGAAATGGGTGGTTTAAAATTAACTAAAACTATTTCTCAACAGATGAAAATTGATTTAGAAGAAGCTGAAAAATTAAAAAAGAATTTGCCGATTGGACAAGGGAATGCTGCCATTCAATTGAAAGAAGCAATTCATTCAGTTTTGGATACGATTATTTTTGAAGTTAAAAAAGTAATCGATGCCCATCAGAATAAATATAAGCAACAAGTGAGCAAATGTATTTTAGTTGGCGGCGGGATTCAAGTTCCCGGTTTAACTGATTATTTTATCAATAAGCTCGGCGTGGAAGTTTCCTTGGGAAATCCTTTTGCTCGAGTAATTTACCCACCCTTATTAGAGCCGACTCTTAAAGAATTAAGCCCCTCTTTAGCTGTTGCTGTCGGCTTAGCCATGAGAGGCGAATAAAAATATGGATATTAAGATAATGCCCGAAAAATATAAGAGGCAGCCGGAAATAACCGAAGGAAACAAATCGCCCTTCATAGGTTTTTTAAGCAGATTATTTTCTCAAACTAAATTTTTGTTATTTTTGGCTATTGGTTTTTTGATTTTGGTTATTTTAATTTGTTTCGGTCTTTGGGGCTATCAAAAAAGTTTAATTGAAGAAAAAACCAATTTAGAGAACCAATTAGCTGAATTAAACAATAAACGAAACCTGGAATTGGAAGCCGATTTTATGGACTTAAAAAACGGCATTGAAGATTTGAAGAAAATTTTAAAAAATCGTCTTTATTCTTCCCAGATTTTTGAAATGCTTGAAGAGCTTACCTTGCCCCAAGTCAGATTTGCCAATTTGGACGCTGATTTCTCGCAAGCCAAACTTAAATTAGAAATTGAAGCGGCTGATTATACCACCTTAGCCAAACAAGTATTTGTTTTTAAAGAAGATAAGCGCATCAAGGAAATATCTCTTTCCGGAGTCGAGCTAAGCGAAACCGGCCGAGTCAATTCCGCTTTTGATATTAAGATAAATCTTGATTTTTTACGTTCCCAAATTTAAATAAAAATAGAACAGTTTTAGATAAAAATGAGCAAAAAGAGCATTATTATTTTAATCAGTTTAATCGGCGGACTCGCCCTAATTTTCTTTTCTGCTGAACCGTTTTGGTCTTCAGTTAAGATTTTGCATCAAGAAATTGAGCAAAAAAAATTAGAAATAAAAACTACTGAAGAAATTTTGGATAAAACCGCGGAGCTTGATCAGGAATACCAAGACCTAAAAGAAGAAGCCGATAAGATTTCTCTATCTCTGCCTAAAGAAGAAGATATTCCTTATTTATTGATTCAGCTTGAGAATTTAGCTTCGGCTAATGGCTTGCTCTTGGAAAAAATTGATTTCGGACAATTAAGCGGCCAATCAAAGACCGCCAAAAGTCAATCACTTTCATCGTCTGAACAGGCCAAGAAGATAGGTCCGCCTTTCCCGAGCTCATCTTTGAATGTTAAATTGAACGGTTCTTACGATGCCCTTAAGGGATATTTGGCTAGTTTAGAAAACAATATTCGTTCAATGGACGTTTCTTCAATCAGTTTTGATGTTAAGGGCGAAGAGAAACAGAAGAGTTCTCCTTCGTCATCTTTGGATATTTTTGAGTTTGATTTGAATATCAATATCTATTACCAAAATAAGTAATTTTTACATTATGGCCTTTCAATTACCCTTTAAGAAACTTTCTCAATTATCGCCGAAAAAAAAACAACAGCTTTTAATTACTGCCTTAGTTGTTATTGTTTTAATCACTGTCTCGATTTTATATTTTGGCTTTTTGCGTTCTCCGTCAGATTTAGCGGCTCCGTCAGACCATTTGTCTGTTTCGCCGGATGTTTCTGGCCAAGGGTGCTTGCTTGAACAAATTGTTGAAGCAATCAATTTTGATGCGGGTTTTTTGAGGGAGGATAATTTCCAGGCCTTAAAAATTTATGGCCAATGGCCTGTTGAGATAGAAAAAGATAGACGATCTAATCCATTTTCGCCGTATTAGCCATAATGAGAAATCAAAATTCAGCCATAAACATTGTTAGGCAGAAATTGACGAAAGATCGCTAAGTTAATTCTAAAGCCGGAATATTCCTTAGAAGAAAGAGATATTGTTCATTGATATGCCAAATACTTCAAAAAATAATCAAGAAAAAGAAATAGGTTTAGTTAAAACCAGGTCGGCTGACCTGAGAATTCCTTTTATTGATTTAGTCGGTCGGGAAATCTCAGTAGAAATTCTTAAAGAAATTCCCGAAGACGCGGCTAATTTTTACAAGTTTATTCCCTTAAACAGAGACAAGAATATACTTGAGGTAGGCATGGTTAATCCTGACGACCTCAAGGCCAAAGAGGCCTTAAGGTTTATTACTCGCCAGAGCGGTTTGGAAACAAAGATTTTTATCATTACGCCGACTGGTTTCAAGAATGTTTTGAAACAATACCGGACTTTGCGCGGCGAAGTCAAAAAAGCGCTTGAGGAACTGGAAGAGGAACTGGAAACGGAAGGGAAAATTAGACCCTTTCAAGGAAGAGCGGAAGAAATAGCCAGACAAATTGTTGCCGAAGCGCCGATTACTAAAATAGTGGCCGTTATTCTAAGACACGCTATTGAGGGCCGCGCTTCAGATGTTCACATTGAACCGATTGAGGACAATGTCAAGGTTCGTTTCCGGGTTGACGGAATTCTTTATACCAGCTTGATTCTGCCTAAAGATATTCAATTGGCTGTTGTTTCTCGAATTAAAATACTTTCTAATCTTAAAATTGACGAAACAAGAGTTCCTCAAGATGGTCGTTTCCACACAGTTGTCGGCGGGAAAAAAATTGATTTCCGAGTTTCTACTTTTCCGACAGTGGGTGGCGAGAAAGTTGTTTTAAGAATCCTTGATCCAAGCGCCGGCCTAAAGGATTTTGCTCAATTAGGCCTCCAGGGCCATAATTTAGAAACTTTAAAAACAAACATTAAGCAACCCTTTGGGATGATTCTCGTTACCGGACCAACCGGTTCCGGAAAAACAACCACTCTTTACGCTATTCTTAATGAGCTTAATCAGGAAGGAGTCAATATTGTCAGTTTAGAGGACCCGGTTGAATATTATATCCAGGGGATTAACCAATCGCAGATTAGGCCGGAAATAAATTATACCTTTGCTTCCGGTTTGCGGCATATTCTTCGTCAGGACCCGGATATCATTATGGTCGGCGAAATTAGAGATGAGGAAACGGCTAATTTGGCCATTCATGCCGCCTTGACCGGCCATATTGTTCTTTCTACTTTGCACACCAATGATGCCATTGGCGCAATCCCGCGTTTGGTTGATATGGGCATTGGCCCTTTTCTATTGCCGTCCTCCTTGAATTTAATCATTGCTCAGCGTTTGACCAGGCGGCTTTGTCCGGATTGTAAAAAAGAAATAGCTGTTTCACCACAGGTAACTAGGGTCATTAAAGAAGAAATAGCCAAATTAAGTCCGGAACAGCAAAAAAATTTATCTGCCGAGGAACCCTTTAAAACTTATCGGCCAGTCGGTTGTAAGTTTTGCGGCGGCAAAGGGACTAAGGGACGAGTTGCCCTGTTTGAAATATTGGAAATGACTCCTCAATTGGAAGAGATTATTAATAAGGACTTGAGCGAATCCAAAATAAAAGAAGAAGCTAAAAGACAAGGAATGATTACTATGAAGCAAGACGGCGTCATTAAAGTCCTCCAAGGGCTCATTTCCTTTGAAGAAATGTTGAGGGTAGTTGAGGAACAATAAAGGAAAGGAGCAAAGAACAATGAACAAAAGAAAAAGAAAAAGGGGGAATAAGGGATTTACCCTGCTCGAGCTTTTAGTCGTTGTGGCCGTGGTCGCTCTTTTGGCCGTCTTGGTTTTATTTGTCCTTGAAGACATTAAAGCCAAAAGCCGAGACACTCGCCGGGTAAGCGATATCAAATCCATTGAAGAAGCGCTCAATCTTTATCATAATAATCATCAGCTCTTTCCGGTTTATGACGGTTATATTACCGGCGGCGATGCTCTCTCAACGGCTTTAACCGGCGATGGAGTGATTCAATCGGTGCCGACAGACCCTCTTAATGATGATATAGGAAGCATTACCTATAAATATTATTATTTTTCTGACCAAGGAAGAACTTACTTAATGGAATATTATTTAGAAACCGATTCTGTCCATAGCCGGCCCAAGGGATTAAACAGGGCTAGCCCCTAATAAACATGAAAAAAATTCTTATCATTGAAGACGACCCTTTCCTTAACGAAATGTACGCAACTAAATTCAGCCAGAGCGGTTTTCAGGTTGAGCTTGCCGTTGATGGTCAAGAAGGCCTGAAAAAAATCAGGACAATTAAACCTAATTTGATTCTTTTAGATATCGTCCTGCCCAAGATGGATGGCTTCGAGGTATTAAAAGAGGTTAAAAAAGACGCTCAATTAAATAAGATTCCAATTGTTTTATTGACTAATCTCGGCCAAAAGAAAGAAGTTGAAAAAGGATTATCCTTAGGGGCTGACGAGTATATTATTAAGGCTCATTTTACTCCGACGGCTGTGGTCGCCAAAGTAAAAGAAATACTGGAAGAATCTTGGCCCCGGACCCGGCCCCGAAATTGATGCCGGCTTTATAGATCCTGGCTAAGAAAACGCAATGGTCTTTAGCCGTTGCGATGAATTAG
>CAYXST010000025.1:0-1727 GCA_964467815.1 uncultured Candidatus Saccharibacteria bacterium
GTTTTTGTATTTGGCCTTGCTCTTTTTGCCTCTTTATTATCTTTGGAAATATTTTCGGAAAAACAAAACAGCCGGCAATTATTTAATTCCGGTTATTTTTACTTTAATTATCTTGGCTTATTTC
This sequence comes from uncultured Candidatus Saccharibacteria bacterium, assembly GCA_964467815.1. GTDB lineage: Bacteria > Patescibacteriota > Minisyncoccia > Portnoybacterales > UBA2143 > CAYXST01. The sequence goes on from CAYXST010000025.1 coordinate 125, forward strand.
GTCCAAAACCTGTTTATCTTTGAGGCGCTGGTTACCTATATTCCTCTCTTTTTGTCTTTGGCTTTTTTGTCCCAGTTTTTACCCAATTGGTCGGGAAAGTTTTTCCAATCAAAAAAACCATACTTGGTTTCGTTAACTGTCGGAATAATTATCTTTTTGCCGGTTTTGTTCAGCGTTAATCTCAAGCCGGTTTCGGCTAATAAAATGTTGGTTGATGGCTTGATAAAAATACAACTGAAAGAGTACCAAGAAGCCGATAATCAGATTATCAAAGCAATAGAAATGAACACTTTCGGCAATCAGGAATACCGCCAGCGGCTGGCTGAATTTGTTGTTGATTTGGTTAATAATCAGGAGCTTGAGCGGGCTCAGCAGCAAGAGATGGCCGAAAGAGCCGAGCAAGAGTATGACAAACAAATAGCCGAAAAACCGCAAAATACCCGGAATTATTTAATGTTTATGAGATTTCTAAACAGGACCTATCAGTTTGAGATTGGACGATTAACGAAATCAATGAATTTGTTTGAAAAAGTAGTGGAATTAAGTCCGGCCAGGCCGCAACTATATAACGAGGTCGGTTACAGCCAGCTTTATTTAGGCCTCTATTATCAAAGCCAAGGAGAAGAAGAAAAAGCCGAAGAGTTTTTTAACCAATCAATAGCCAATATGCAAAAGGCGATTGATTTAAATGACCGAGTCGTTGAGTCGTATATTAACATGGTTATGACTCTTTTTATTGCCGGTCAAGAGGAGCAAGTTCAATTCTCCTTGTCCCAAATGGATGAAAGAAGCATTAATTATCATGGAAAAGATTCTTTGGCCAGAATGGCCAATTCGGCTGTCCATGCCCAAGAATATCAGTGGTCTCAAAAATTTTACCAGGAATTGACCGAACTCGTTCCTGAAAAGCCGGATTATTGGATTAATTTAGCTTTATCGTACGCCTATTTAGGAGAAAAAGAAAAAGCCATAGAAACGGCTAAAAGAGTTAGAGAATTTGGCGAGGATTACGCTCAACAATCAGAGGCGTTTATCCAGGAGGTGCTCGCCGGCGATTTTGGAAAATAAAACAAGGAATCCTTTAAAGGGCGTCCTTTTAAGGGACGCCCTTAAAAGTACGCCCTTTTTGTTTTTTGGAGCATTTTTTCTAAACTGAATTCTCTGATTACTTTTTGACTGGCTTTTTGGGCCATTGCTTGAGCGATTTCGGGATTTTCTATCAGATAATTAATCTTGGCGGCCAATTCTTGGCTGTTTTTTGGTGGGATTAGAAGGCCAACATTCAAAGGGTCGCCTTTTCGGACAATCGTCCTAGACGACTGATCCGAAGGGGCAACTCTTTTTGGCGCCCTTGAAAGCATTTCTGACACTCCGCCTACATTAGTCGCGACAATCGGCACTTGAGCGGCCATCGCTTCTAAAATGGCATAAGGCAAGCCTTCTTTAACCGAAGGCAGTACGAAAATATCAAATGCCTTTAAATAGTTAGCCGCGTTGTCAAGCCATTCAATCAGATGGACATTTTTAAGCTCATGTTTTTCAATAAACCGCTCTATTTTTTCTTTGTCGGGATTTTCGCCGCTGCCGATTAAAACAACGTCAA
>CAYXST010000025.1:1827-5510 GCA_964467815.1 uncultured Candidatus Saccharibacteria bacterium
ACCGCCTCTAAAAGGTAAACCAGTCCCTTATTTTTGGTCCATTCGGCGATTGTTCCAATAACCAAAGGAGAAGTTTTGCCAAGAAGTTTTTTTTGGGCTTCCTCTTTAGGAAGAAAAGAAATACTTTCAATATCAATACCGTTATGAATGGCCACCAGTTTATTAACCGGAGCAATTCTGTTCTTAATAGCTATTTGCCGGTCATATTCTGAAACGCAGATTATTTTATCATAAAACAGAACGGTTAATTTGCTTAATAATTTAATCAGCCAGATTTGCCAGCCGGACCGGTCTTCATTAAAAGCCCAGCCGTGAGCCGTAAAGACAAGACGGATTTTTCTCCGGCTGATAAACCGATAGCACCAAGCCGCTAAACCGACCAGACCGCCGGCTTTGGAGCTATTGACATGAACAATGTCTGGCTTTAACCGAAAAAGCAATTTTAAAATCTCAAAAAAAGCGAAAAAATCCTTAAAGGGATTGACGCTTCGCTGGAAGTTTTTAATCTGATAGTAGGGTAAATTGGCCTGCTGGATTCTTTGGGCGAACTTGTCCTGGCCGCCGGCCGCCACCGAGACCTCAAATTCATTATTCAAGTTGACGGCTAAGTCATAAACATAGCGGGTCGCTCCGCCCCAGACCGATTTGGTAATAATGTAAAGAATTGATTTTTTAGCCATTTTATATTAGAATAAGCCATATATAAGCAATAATCAAGGTCAAATATGAAAACAAAAAAGACAATCTTAGTTACCGGCGGCGCCGGTTTTATCGGTTCGCATCTGTGCGAGAAACTGATTAACCAAGGAAATCGGGTAATTTGCCTGGATAATTTTTTTACCGGCTCAAAAAAGAATATCAAACACTTTTTAAAAAACAAAGATTTTGAATTAATTAGGGGCGATGTTACTCGGCCGATTAGAATAAAAGAAAAAATAGATGAAATTTATAATTTGGCCTGTCCGGCCTCGCCGATTCACTACCAGGAAGACCCGGTGGAAACGGTCAGGACCAATGTTTTGGGGGCGATTAATGTTTTGGAATTAGCCAGGAAAACCAAAGCTAGGATTTTTCAGGCTTCTACTTCGGAAATTTACGGCGATCCTTTAGAACATCCTCAAAAAGAAACCTATTGGGGTAATGTCAACTGTTTGTCTCCGAGGGCCTGTTACGATGAGGGGAAAAGATGCGCCGAAACGTTGTTTATGGATTATTATCGAGAATACGGAGTGGATATCAGAATTATGAGAATTCATAATACTTACGGACCCAAAATGGCTTTGGATGACGGCCGGGTGGTTTCTAATTTTATTGTCCAAGCTCTGGAGAATAAACCATTAACCGTTTATGGTCGAGGCCAGCAGACCAGAAGCTTTATGTATATTGATGATTTGGTAGAAGCAATGGTCAAATTGATGAATAAAAGAAATTTTATCGGTCCGGTTAATATTGGCAATCCTCAAGAAATGAAAGTTATTGATTTGGCTAAAAAAATTATTAATTTAACTAATAGCCGAAGCCAGATTGTTTATAACTCATTGCCTCAAGACGATCCTCAACGGAGAAGGCCGGATATTGGTTTAGCCAAAAAAGTTTTGAATTGGCAGCCGCAAATTGATTTAGACAGCGGCCTTAATCAAACCATTGAATACTTTAGACAAATAATTTAATGTCTAAAAAAGTTTTAATTTTTTCCACTGCTTACCTGCCTTTAGTCGGCGGAGCCGAGATAGCCGTTAAAGAAATCACTCAACGATTGACCGATTGGCGCTTTGATTTGATTGCGGCGAAAATTAAGCCGGATTTGGCCAGATTTGAAAAAATAGGCAATGTCAATATTTATCGAGTTGGTCTTGGCATTAATTTTGACAAGTTCCTCCTGCCTTTTCTTGGCCTTTTAAAGGCGAATCAACTGGAACGGAAAAATCATTATGATTTAACTTGGTCGATTATGGCTTCTTTCGGGGGATTCTTAGGATTGTTTTTTAAGTATTTTCATTCTCAAAAACCTTGGCTTCTGACCTTGCAGGAAGGCGATCCCATAAGAGCTATTTTTAAAAAAGTCGGTATTTTCAGGCCTTTGTTCAAGCAAATTTTTAGGCGGGCTGATTATATCCAGGTGATTAGTCGTTATTTGGCGGACTGGGCTAAAGAAATGGGCAGCCGCTGTCCCATTGAGATAGTTCCTAACGGAGTAGACCCGGAATATTTTTCGCAGGAATATCCGGCGGCCGAATTGAATAAACTGGAAAGCGAAATTAATAAAAAGGAAGAAGATAAATATTTGATAACCGCTTCTCGCTTAGTCCTGAAAAACGCCGTTGATGATGTTATTAAGTCGCTCAAGTATCTGCCCAAGAATGTAAAATTTTTAATTTTAGGCAGCGGTCCCGATTTGGCAAAATTGCAGAAATTAGCCGAAGAGTTAGAAGTAAAAAACAGGGTAATCTTTTTAGGACAAATTGACCATAAGGAAATCCTTAAATATTTAAAAATCTCCGATATTTTTATCCGTCCTTCTTTGTCGGAAGGATTAGGCAATTCTTTTTTGGAAGCGATGGTCGCCGGCTTGCCGGTAATCGGCACGTCGGTGGGCGGCATTCCCGACTTTTTAGAAGATAGAAAAACCGGTTTATTCTGTCGGGTCAGAAATCCTCAAAACATCGCCGGGAAAGTTAAAGAACTATTATCGGACAATGAATTGCGAAGAGTTATTATTGATAACGGATGGGCGTTGGTTGAGAAAAAATATAGTTGGTTTAAAATCAGTCAACAGATGGATCAAATATTTAAAAAATTATCCGAAGATGCTTAAAACTTCTATTAAACTATACTTTCCAGAGTTTGGCAGAAGGAGAAAATAAACCGTTTAAACGGTTTCAGGAGTTTATTTGCTATTATTAGGCATAGGATTAAAGGATTTAATGACAAAAGAGAAAAGCAAAAAGATTTTAATTTTAACCGGTATTTTCCCGCCGGATATTGGCGGGCCGGCCACTCAATTGGACGCTTTGGCCAGAGAATTAATCAAGAACGGTTATCAAGTTAGAGTTTTAACTTTTAGGAGCAAAGCTCCTAATAATAGGAGCTTTGCTCCTAAAAGTTATCCCTATCCAGTTGAAAAAGTTTCCGCCCATTGGCCCTATTTTCTGAAAGGTTTTATTTTTTTAATCAAGGGTTTGTTTTTTGCCTTAAGAACGGATATTCTATATAACCAAGATTTGTATACGGCCGGTTTAAGCAGTTTGATTATTAAAAAGATTTTAAGAAAACCATTGGTTACTCGATTTGTCGGCGACTCGGCTTGGGAAACAGCTTCAGCTCGCGGCTGGATTGACGATGATATCCTGATTTTTCAGGAAAAAAAATATTGTTGGCCGATAGAATGGCGCAAGAAAATCAGAAAAAAGATATTACTTAATTCGGATAAAATTATTGTCGTCAGCCATTTTTTAAAAGATTTGGCTCAAAAAATCGGCTTGGCGCCGGAAAAAATCAAGGTGATTTATAATTCTGTTGATTTTTTAGAAACAAATTTAATTTCAGCCAGCCGCGAAGAATTAAAAGGAAAGTTAGGTTTTCAGGGAATAATTCTTTTAACTATCGCTCGCTTAACTCCTTGGAAGGGAATTAATCTGCTTATTGAAATTATGCCGACATTGATTCAAAAATATGGTCAGATT
>CAYXST010000026.1:0-5267 GCA_964467815.1 uncultured Candidatus Saccharibacteria bacterium
CCACCGCCTAAAGATATTCACACCCAAAACTATTGACAGGATATACTGGTTTGCTATAATACAATCAGGTGATAATCCTGATTCTCGTATTACGTTGAGATCAGGCAGAAGTCTCGCTTTTGCGGGGCTTTTGTTTTTAGTCATTTCTCTGAAACTATGCTTAAAACTTCCTTTCGTTCTCTTCCTCTTAAATCTCGGATTGCGTACAAAATAATTATAGAATTCACTCTTTTTCTGTGTAAACCTTTTACATAATTTAATACTCTCGATTTATTTCCACGCATGTTATCTTTTAATGCCCAACCAGCTCCTTTCTGAACTAAATCTTCCTTGTCCCGAACTAAATTATTGCATAACCTTAAAACAATATCAGTAAATTTTCCGCTCTCACCAATCTTTCGAACAAATGCTACTACGCCAGCACGACGCTTCCATATACTTTTTGATTTATTCCATTTCTTCAGTAGACCTATTATCTCTTTTGGATATTCCAGAAGTACAGGTTATAATACATTAATACAGAAATCATCAACTATTGACCAGCTATTAAAATAATCGGCTACTCTGTCTAGAAAGTTAAGTTTTTGCGGCGTGATTAACTTTATATGCAGTCTGATAAGATAATTTCCAGCATGCATCTGCTCTGCAATATGAGAAGAATATAGAGGTGTTGCTAATTCAAATACTTCTCTCGCCTCTAATTCTCTAAAGCTTTTTCTGTATTTCTTTAGAATCGCATTAAATTTAGGATTTCGTATGCCGTATGATTTATAACCCTCATATTTATGGTAATACTTTTCTTCCGCGTCATGCTTGCGGTTCTGATTTTGTTCCAGCTCATTTACGAACTGAAGGTATGATAATTTGGCTTTATTTCTCATGGTTTTATTCTCTCATTGCCCATGGCACTTCTTGAATTTCAAGCCTGACCCGCAAGGACAGGGGTCATTGCGGCCGATTTTGCGTTTTCCCCCATCAGGCCTTTTGTTTTGCCCTAAAGGACTTTGTCTGGAATAATTCTGACCAGCCGGGGCTAAAGCGACTTTGTAAATTGTATTAACCATTGTTGATTGGATAGCCGCTAATAACCTTTGGAATAATTTTATCCCCTCGTTCTTATACTCAACCAAAGGATCTTTCTGGCCATAGGCGCGCAAGCGGACGCTGTCGCGCAGATAATCCATATTTTCCAAGTGGTCCATCCAGAGAGCGTCAATGCTTCGCAAAAAAACGAATTTTTCTATCTGGCGCATATTTTTGGCCTCCAATTCTTTTTCTTTTTGTTCGTAGGCGGTTTCGGCTAATTTAATTAAATATTCGGATATTTCTTCCGTGGTTTTAAAATTCCTTAAGGTCGTTTCAATATCGCCGGGTACCGGAAAAATACTTTTGGCTATCTCGGCTATTTCCCGGCAATGCCAGTTATCGGCTGGCCCTTGGGTATGGAATTGAACTATTTTTTTAATCTCCTCGCCGATTGTTTCCAAAATATCCGGTTTAAGATTCTTTTTGCTCAAAACTTCCCATCGTTTTTTATAAATATTCTCCCGTTGTTTGTTCATGACATCGTCGTATTCCAAAACATGTTTTCTAATGTCAAAATTATAACCTTCAATTCTGGCTTGAGCGGATTCAATAGCTTTAGAAATCAATCTGTTCTCAATCGGTTGGTCTTCGGGCACTTTGAGCATTTCCATCATTGACTTAACCCGGTCGCCGCCGAATATCCGCATTAAATCATCTTCCAAAGAAACAAAGAACTGGCTGGAGCCGGGATCGCCTTGCCGGCCGGCCCGACCGCGCAACTGATTATCAATCCGCCGGGCTTCGTGCCGTTCAGTGCCAATGACGTAAAGACCGCCTGATTGGACCGCCTGATTATGCTGTTGCTGCCATCCTGTTTTGAGAGACGCGGAATCGGAAGGTACGCCCTTGGCTTCCGGCATATTCCCGGATTCTTCTTCCATCCTTCCTCCTAAAATAATATCCACTCCTCGACCGGCCATATTGGTCGCCACAGTGACGGCGCCCGGCTGACCGGCCTGGGCAATAATCTGAGCTTCCTGTTCATGATTTTTGGCATTAAGAACTTGATGGACAACGCCTTCTTTTTTAAGCAAGGCAGAAAGCAATTCGTTTTTTTCAATGGAAACAGTGCCGACTAAAACGGGCTGGCCTTGTTGGTGTCTTTTTTTAATTTCCCGGACAATCGCCTGGAATTTGCCGTTTTTAGTCTTATAAATACTATCGGGCAAATCCTTTCGAATCATTGGCTTGTTGGTCGGCGCGACAACTACTTCTAAATTATAGACCTTGTGGAATTCCTCGGCTGAAGTAAGAGCTGTTCCGGTCATCCCGGATAATTTGGGATATTGCCGAAAATAATTTTGAAAAGTGATTGAGGCCAGAGTACGGCTTTCTTGCTGGACTAAGACGCCCTCTTTCGCTTCCAAGGCCTGGTGAAGTCCTTCGGAATAACGGCGACCGGGCATGAGCCGACCGGTAAAATCATCAACAATGATTACCTGACCGTCCCTGACGACATAATCTCTGTCTTTTTTAAATAAAACCTGGGCTCGCAAGGCCTGCTCTAAATGATGAACGTAACGGATGCCGCCTTCTTGATAAATATTATCCAGGCCTAATATTTTTTCCACCTTAGCAATGCCTTCTTCGGTTAAGGTAACCGCCCTCATTTTTTCATCAATATTGTAATCGGCGTTTTCTTTAAGGCGAGGAACAAGCCGGCTGAATTGTTCGTAAAGTTTAGTCGATTCGGCATCGGGCATGGAAATGATTAAAGGTGTTCTCGCTTCGTCAATCAAAATACTGTCAACTTCGTCAATAATGGCAAAATTGGGCTGACGCTGAACCATCATTTCTAAATTCGGCGCCATATTGTCTCTTAAATAATCAAAACCAAATTCATTGTTGGTGCCGTAAGTGATATCAGCTTGATAGGCCTCCCGGCGGGAAACCTCTTTGAGATTTTCCATTTCTACGGTAACCTCGTTTCGGTCCGGCTCAATCTGGGGCTCATAACAATAGGATTTTTCGTGATTAAGACAAGCGCAAGAAAGACCAAGCAAATAGTAAACCGGTCCCATCCAATTAGCGTCGCGGCGAGCCAAGTAGTCATTGACCGTGACAACATGAACGCCTTGTCCGCTAAGAGCGTTTAAGTAAATAGCCAAAGTGGCCGCCAAGGTTTTTCCCTCGCCGGTTTTCATTTCAGCAATCTGGCCTTGATGCAGAATAAAGCCGCCAATCAGCTGAACATCAAAATGGCGCTGGCCTAAAGTCCTTTTGGCCGCCTCCCGGACCAAAGCAAAAGTTTCAACCAACAAATCATCAAGCGTCTCTCCTTTTTTCAGTCGTTCTTTAAATTCTTCTGTCTTTTCTTTTAATTGTTCATTAGAAAAAGACTCGAACTGCGGTTCGAGTTGATTGATTTTTTCAACCAATGGCTGGAGTTTTTTTAACTTCCGCTCATTAGCGTCGCCCAAGAATTTATCCAAAAAGGCCATAAATAAAAAATTATTTTAAGTTTAATTTCCTCGAAAAAGAAAAATAAAATTCTACCTTCCATTTATAATTATACTCTTATTGTCAACATTTGTAATGTGGAAAACTTAATTTGGTGAAAATTTTAAAAAAATCTATTTTCTTTTAATTAGTTTTTTTAATTTAGAACTCCGGAAGCGAGCCAAGGGATTTATTTGCCAAAACTTTTTCCAGGAGCGAGCTCCGCGAAGAGACATAGTCATCCTTTTGTTTTTATCTTTTCTTATTTCTCTGGCTAAATCGTCTTTAACCAAATCAATGGCCGCCATTAAAGATTCGGCTGATTCTTCAACCTGAAGAAGCTGTCCGTTAATAGTTAAATTTACTTCCGCTCTAAAAATATCGCCTTGCCGCTGGCCGCGAGTAATCTTGCCTACTTCTACTTGCGCTTCAACCAATTCTGGATTAGTTTTTTTAAAAAACTTTCTTAAGCCGCCAATTTTTTCTTCAATGTATTGTTTGATGCTCGGCGAAAGCTTAAGATTGGTTCCTTTAATAATTATTTTCATATAAACATTTTAACACATAAGGGCGTCCCTTAAAAGGACACCCTTTTTATTTTTTCTTAAATTAAGGGCGTGCATCGAGATTCCACGCCCTCGCCTTTGGCGAGGACGTGGTCGAGAGGCATGCCCTTTGGCAAACGCCCTTTGGCAAATTAAAAACCGAGATATTGAATCTCCTCCTCTAATTCTATTTTAAACTTTTCCCTGATTGTCTTTTTGATTAATTCAATTAACCGAAGAACATCTTTCGCTCGAGCGCCGCCCAGGTTAATAATAAAGTTGGCCTGCTTTTCAGAAATTCTTGCCTGACCAATTCGCTTTTCTTTCAAACCGGCCTGCTCAATCAGCTGGCGAGCCGATTGGTTAGGCGGATTCTTGAAAATACAACCGGCCGAGGGTTCCTCAGGAATATGTTTTTTCCGAATAACTAAACGTTCTTTAATTGTTCTTCTTATTTCTTGAGCGTTCCCTTTTCTTAATCTCAAAACAGCCGATAAAATAACCGGCCTTTCTCCTTCGGGAATATTTTTCAAACGGCTCTGCCGGTAATCAAATTTGAACCATTTTTTATCAACCGTCATCAATTGACCGTCGGGATTTAACAGAATTACTTCTTCAACAATGTCGCTGATGCTGGGGCCGCCCCTTTGGCTGCCGGCATTGCCGTAAATGGCTCCGCCGATTGTCCCGGGAATGCCCGCGGCCCATTCTAAACCGGTCAAGCTTTTTTCCAACGAAAGTTTGATTAAGTCGCTTAACGAGACACCGGCTTGGGCAAAAATATTATTGCCGTCTGCCTTTATTTGTTTATTATTTATTTTAATAACCAAGCCTTTGAACCCTTTATCGCTAACCAAAAGATTGCTCCCGCCGCCTAAAATAAAATAAGGCAGTTTTTTGCTTTGGGCAAAACCAACTGCCTTAATGATATCTTCTTTAGTTTTGGCGGCAAAAAAATATCTGGCCGGCCCGCCAATCTTAAAAGTGGTGTATTGAGCTAAAGAAATATCTCTTTGGGCCTGAATCATTTTTCACTCTCTATTATTAAGATCGTTTAGAGCAATTTGGACGACTTCATCAGAAACACCAAAAGTTTTTGAAACCGGTATAGCCATGTAAGAGTTTAATGTCTGCTTATCCAGTTCTTCTATTTGAACAGATTGGCGCTTCATCATTTCTAATACTTTTTCCCTTTCA
>CAYXST010000027.1:0-5187 GCA_964467815.1 uncultured Candidatus Saccharibacteria bacterium
ACAGGCAAGATTAAAGACTATCAAAGATTAAAAAAGGAATGCCCGGTTGATGTGGAATCCTTAATGGCCATTGAGGGCCTTGGTTCTCGGAAAATTAAAATCCTTTACAAAAAACTGAAAATCAAGAATCTTAAGGATTTGGAAAAGGCAGCTAAGGCGGGGAAAATAGGAAAATTAGAAGGATTTGGTCAAAAAAGCGAAGAGAATATTTTACAGGGAATCGCTTTCGTTAGGTCAAGCAAGGGAAGATTTTTGCTCGGTTCAATTTTACCGGCGGTTAGACAAATCATTGCTCGACTTGAAAAATTGCCCGAGACAAGCAGAGTGGAAGCGGCCGGTTCGGTCAGACGGATGAAAGAAACTATTGGCGATATTGATATTTTGGCGACTTCAAGCAAACCGGCCAAAGTAATGGATTTTTTCGTTCGGATGCCTGCCTTGCCTGACGGCAGTCAAGACGGGACTGAAGTAGTCAAGGTTTGGGCCAAGGGACCGACTAAATCATCGGTTCGTCTTAAAGGCGGTTTTGATTGTGATTTGAGAGTTATTCAAAGAGAAAGTTTTGGAGCGGCTCTGCAGTATTTTACAGGCAGCAAAGACCATAATATTCTGATTCGGCGTTTGGCTATTAAAAAAGGATTAAAATTGAATGAATACGGCGTTTTCCGGGGCAAAAAACAGATAGCCGGCCGGAATGAAAAAAAAGTTTATCGGGCCATCGGCTTGCCCTATATTGAACCCGAATTAAGGACCAACAGCGGCGAAATAGAAGCGGCCATTCGACAAGCTCAAGGCCGGCCCGATGGATTGCCCAGAATAATTGGCTATCAAGACATCAAGGGCGAGACCCATTGCCATACTGACTGGAGCGATGGCGCGGAGACAATTGAACAGATGGCTCAAGCGGCCAAGAGAATGGGTTATCAATATATGGTTATTGCTGACCATGCCGGCTTTTTGAAAATAGCCCATGGCTTGGACGAGAAACGTCTCTTAAAGCAGATGATAGAAATTGACAAGGTTAATCAACGGGTCTCCGGGATTAAAATACTCAAGGGCTGTGAAGTTGATATTAAAGATGACGGCTCTTTGGCCATTAAAGACGAAGTTTTGGCCAAACTGGACATTGTTTTGGGGGCCGTTCATTCCAGTTTTAAGATGAATCAGGCAGATATGACCAAACGATTGGCCAGAGCGATAGCTAATCCGCATCTTGATATTATCGCTCATCCGACCGGTCGGCTGATTCGCAAGAGGGAAGCTTATCGTTTTGACTTTTCTAAAATTTTTAAAACGGCCAAAGAAAATAGAACCGCTTTGGAAATCAATGCCTATTCAGACCGGTTGGACTTAAAAGATGCTGACATTCGACAAGCTGTTCAGGCGGGAGTTAAACTGACTATTGGCACGGATGCTCATAGCTCACGGCACTTGCCAATGATGGAACTGGGCATTGCTCAGGCCCGTCGCGGCTGGGCGACCAAAAAGGATATCTTGAACAGTAAATCCGTAAGAGAATTTTTGAAAAGTTTTTGATTTTAATTTGCTCTTTTAATTTTTAAAATAGGAGGAATTAATGGAGAAAGAATTAATTAAGTGTATGAAAGATTGCCAAGATAAATTTGATAAGCTAATCCGGAAACTCGGTCATGAGCGAAAAAAAATAATGGAAGCTAGAATTAGACTGGAGAATGATAATATTAAACTAAGAGAACTCCACCAGATTTTTGATGAGGTAATTAACTCTCTTTCGCCAGAAGCAGAACAAAAGATTCAAGATATTGTTGAATCTCTCTATGGCTTACAGGGTGAGTTGACCATTAAATAGTTCTGCACAATTCTCTTAAAAGCTGGCTTATGTTAAACTAAGATAAGCTGGCTTTTTTATGAATAAAAAAATTCAAAATTGGTTTTTGGTTTTTCTTTGGGCCGGCTTTATTTTTTTCCTTTCTGAGCAACCGGATTTAGGTTTTGGTTTGCCCCGGCTTTGGGACTTTTTTTTAGCTAAATCAGCTCATTTTTTAGAATATCTTTTTTTAACCTTTCTTTTAATTCAGGCCCTTAAGGAACATCAGTTGACCAAAAAGAAAATTTTAATCTTAGCCGTTGTTTTGGCCGTTGGCTATGCTTTTTCTGACGAATATCATCAGAGCTTTATTCTGGGCCGCCAAGCTTCTGTTCGAGATATTTTAGTTGATAGTTTGGGCGTTTTTTTAATTACTTGGCTGGTTCAAAGAAAAATGATAAAATAATTAGAAACATGTTTAATTTCGGTAAAAAATTAACCCTCGGTTTGGATTTGAGTGATTTTTCGCTTAAATTTGTCCAACTAGAAAAAAACAAAAAGGGATTTTCTTTAATCAATTGCGTTAAAGAGGACTTGCCAGTCGGCTTAATTCAAAGAGGCGAAATCAAAAAAGAAAAGGAGTTGACCAATATCATTAAAGGGGCTTTAAGGAAGATAAAAAGAAGACCATTTGGAAACAGGGAAGTAGTTTGCAGCTTGCCCGAAGAAAAGGTTTTCATTAGAGTAATCCAGTTACCCTTAATGAAAGAAGAAGAGCTTGGTCAAGCAGTCGGCTGGGAAGCCGAAGCTCATATTCCCTTAAATATTAATGAAGTCTATTTTGATTGGCAGATTATTAAACGGCCGGTTAATCAATCCGACCATTACAACATTTTGGTTGGGGCGGCTCCTCGTTTTTTGGTTGATAGTTATTTTAGGTTTTTGAAAAGAAGCGGCCTTAAACCAATTGCCTTAGAACCAGAATCCGTAGCTGTTTCTCGCAGTTTAATTAAAGTTGTTGATTTAACTCCGACAATCCTGGTTGATCTGGGGGCCAGCGGCACCAATTTTGTCATTTTGTCTGCCTCGGCTATTTATTTTACTTCGCATATTAGTATTTCCGGCCAGCTTTTTAACCGGGCTATTATGGAAAGTTTAGGCATTAACGAAAAGAAAGCCGAGCAATTAAAGATTGAAGTTGGTTTGGACAAGGCCAAGGAAAAAGGGAAGGTCTATCAGGCCTTAAAGCCGTTGGTCGAGGAATTGGTTAATCAAATTAAAGATTACACTGCCTTTTATCAGAACCAGTCATCCCGCCTTTCGAGGCCGGACGGAGTCATCGGCCGAGTCCTGCTTTGCGGCGGCGATTCGCTCTTAAACAATTTGCCGTCCTTTCTTGAACAGAAATTAGGTTTGACTATTGAAATAGGCAATCCCTTAGTTAATTTACCCGGGGCGACTAAAGGCTCTTCGCCCAAATTGTCTTCTTTGTCAAAAAAGGAAATCTTGACTTATACAACTGCCTTAGGTTTAGCCATGAGAAATTTAGAAGATTAAACGACATTCAGCATAAATGTTTAAATTAAATCTTTTGCCACCAGCTGAAAAAAAAGAATTAAAGCTAACCGAATTAAATAATCTGATTTTGTCTTTGGCGGGTCAGATTTTGATTTTGCTGCTCATCTTCAACTTATTTTTAGGCAGCACCTTTTTCTGCTTGTCAATTCTCTTAAAAGAACAAAAGAATTTAATTGCCGTTAAAGAAAGTAATCCCCAAATGCAGGACTTGCTGGAAATTGAGGAAAAAATTAAACAGACCAATCAAATCATTAAACAAGTTAATTTAGGACAAACAAAGGCAATTCTCTGGACGCCTGTTTTTGAAGAGATAACTAAAATTGTTTCAAACGATATTTACTTAACCAATTTTTCTTATCAATCGGACAGCAACTTGGTCACTCTGAACGGCTGGGCCAATCAGCGGGAGAACCTTCTCTATCTTCAGAAATTATTAGAGGAAAATTCTTTCTTCAAGGAAGTCAAGGTTCCTCTGTCTAATTTAATTAAAGAAAAAAATATTGATTTTAACCTTGCTTTCGGTCTTAAATAATTCTTTGAGTAAATTAAGGCGCAAGACTTGCTTTTGAAAAGGTTTTTAGCCATGAATTTAGCCTCATCAAGAAAACTTATTTTATCCTCCGGCTTAAGTTTAATTGGCTTAGCCCTGTTTATCGGCCTGGCGGTTTTTCCTTTTATTGGAAAAATCACAAAAGCTTCTCAAGAATATTTAGCCAATCAAGAGATTTTGGCCGAGTTAGACCAGCGGGAGTCCTTATCTAAGCAATTAGAAAAAGAATATCAACAAAAAGAAACCGATTTAAGAAATTTAGACAAGGTTTTTCTGAGCGCAGAAGAAACAGTCGGCTTTATTTCTAATTTAGAAGCGATTGCTCGAAAAACCGACAATTTTTTTGAAATAAAGTCCGTGAGCGCTGACGATTCTTCAAATAATAAAGAATCATCTCTTAATTTCAGAATTTCTCTTTGGGGGAATTTTTCAAGCTTATTGCTTTTTTTGGCTAATTTAGAAAACAGCCCTTATCCGCCTTATCGTTTGGTTGAGATAGAAGATATGGTTATTAGAAGATTAACCGCTGAATCTTTGAACAAATTTGATTTTCCTTTGGAGGAAGGCGATTTGGAAAGTATTTTGAGCGTTAGGATTTATACTCAATGAATAAAAAAATCAGTTTAGAAAAAGTGAATTATTTCTTAAAAAATTATTACCGCTGGATTTTAGGGATAATTTTCGTTTTGTTATTTTGTCTTAATATCCTAATTTATTATCAATATGTTTATCTAACCATGAAGGCTGAGCCGGAGCCGACTCTGGAAAAAATAACTATTGACCAAGAAGGGTTGAAAAAAATCTTAGATAATTTAGATAAACGGCAGGAAAATTTGGAACGGGTTGAAAAAACTAATTATAGCGATCCCTTTAGATAAAAAATCGTTTTGACTTTTTGCCGATTTTCATTTATAGTGGACGCCAAGCGCCTGTAGCTCAGCTGGATAGAGCGGCTCCCTTCTAAGGAGCAGGTCGCGGGTCCGAATCCTGCCAGGCGCGCTTAGTATTTGTCCAAGAACGAAACAGCTGATAAGCAAATATTATGACCTCTTTTGGCGAGCCATGGTACCCATAGCTTAACGGTTAAAGCTCTAGTCTGTGGAACTAGCGATGTGGGTTCAATTCCCGCTGGGTACCCCAATAAAAATTATGACAGAGATTCTCCAAAACTTTCTTAACCAATTAGTTCCCTGGTTTTTTCGCACGGCCTAAAGATTGTTGCCATTGTTGTGATCGCTTATCTGATTCGCCGGTTTGTCGGTGTTTTTATAGA
>CAYXST010000028.1:0-4920 GCA_964467815.1 uncultured Candidatus Saccharibacteria bacterium
AAAATCCTCTGGATTTTGCTCAAAATGGGTTCGGATTTCGTCCAACAAGCACCACATGAAAGTTATCATTTTAGCCGGCGGCCGGGCCAACCGATTGCCAAATTCGGCTAAAAATATACCCAAGCCCTTGGTTAGAATAGCCGGCCAACCAATTTTAGAACACCAATTAGCTTGGCTAAAAGAACACGGCTTAACAGATATACGTTTTAGCTTGGGTCATCTTAATCAAAAAATTATTGATTATCTTAAGGGTCGCTGTGAATACGTCATTGAAAAAGAACCACTCGGCACCGGCGGCGCCATCAAATTGGCCTGCCAAGATCTAAAAGAAGAATTTATGGTTTTAAACGGCGATAATTTAACTGACGCCGATTTAACCGGGTTTTTAAAGTTCCATCAAAAACATTCTTTAGCTAACAGCCTGGTCGGCTGGCGCTGTCCGGACGCGCGGAATTGGGGATTGCTGAAAAATAGAGGGATTAGAATTTTAGAATTTAAAGAAAAACCAAAAAGAAAATGTTCGGGGCTAATCAACGCCGGCATCTATCTTCTTTCCCCAGAAATATTTAAGCCAATCAAAGAGAAGAGTTTCTCCATTGAATATGGGGTTTTCCCGGATTTAGCCAAACAAAAACAATTAGCCGTTTTCGCTCATCAAGGCCGCTGGCTCGGCATTAATACCGAAGAAGATGTCAAATTAGCTAACCGGACTTGGAAATAAACATGCCCAGTCAGAAAAGAAAATTGGGCGATATTGGCGAAAAGATTGCTCGCGATTATCTTAAAAAACAGGGCTATCAAATTTTAGAAAAGAATTATCAAAAACCCTGGGGCGAAATTGATTTAATCGCCCAAAAGAAAAAAGAAGTCATTTTCATTGAAGTAAAAACCAGGACTGTCCAATCAGGGCAGTCCTTAAAATACGCCTATCCGGAAGAAAACGTTGATTTCTTTAAAAAGCGGAAATTAATCCGGACGGCCCAAACTTATCTGAACGAAAAGAATTATCCACCGGAGACCTCTTGGCAAATTGATGTTATTGCTTTAGAATTAAATCTTCAAACTAAAAAAGCCAATCTGAAGCATTTTAAAAATGCTGTTTGGCAGTAAAAAAGGGCGTCCTTCCGAAGGACGCCCTCAAAAGGGCGTCCTTAAAAGGGCGTCCCTTAAAAGGACGCCCTTTAAATGGACCATTATGAACTATTTTAAAAAATCATTAGAATTACACAAGAAAAATAAAGGCAAATTAGCCATCAAAGCAAAAGTCCCTTTAAGAAACAAAAATGATTTAAGTTTGGCCTACACCCCCGGCGTGGCCGAGCCCTGCCGAGAAATCGCCAAAAACCCGGCCGAGGCCTACAAATACACTATCAAAGGCAACAGCGTCGCCGTGGTCACTAACGGCACGGCTGTTTTGGGTCTGGGTAATATCGGCGCTCAAGCCGCCCTGCCGGTGATGGAGGGAAAATGTCTTCTTTTCAAAAAATTCGCCAACATTGACGCTTATCCCATTTGCCTGGATAGCCAAGACAATCAAGAAATTATTCGGACGGTGAAAATGCTTAGTCCGGGATTCGGCGGGATTAATTTGGAAGACATTAAATCGCCCGATTGTTTTGAGATTGAAGATAAATTGAAAAAAGAATTAGATATTCCGGTCTTTCATGACGACCAGCACGGCACGGCTATTGTCGTTCTAGCCGCTTTAATAAACGCCCTCAAGGTCGTTCATAAACAAATCGACCGGGTGAAAATAATTGTCAACGGAGCCGGAGCGGCCGGCATCGCCGTGGCCAAACTTCTTTTGGCTTACGGAGTTAAAAATATTATCCTGGCTGACAGAAGAGGAGCTATCTGTGATAATTGCCCGGAACTAAACTTTGCCAAGAAAGAAATAGCCAAATTGACCAATCTGGAGAAAACAGAAGGCAGTTTAGAAGAAACAATCAAAAAAAGAGATATATTCATTGGAGTGTCGGCCGGCAATATTCTTAAAAAAGAATGGGTCGCGACTATGGCGCCAAAGGCAATTGTTTTCGCTATGGCCAATCCTATTCCGGAAATTATGCCCCAAGAAGCCAAGCGGGCCGGCGCGGCCATTGTCGCTACCGGCCGAAGCGACTTCCCTAACCAAATTAACAACATCCTGGCTTTTCCGGGAGTTTTTCGCGGCCTCTTAGACAGCCGGGCCAAACAAGTGACTGAAGAAATGAAATTGGCGGCGGCCCAAACTTTAGCCTCTTTGGTCAAGAAACCGACTGCCGATAAAATTATCCCTTCTATCTTTGAAAAAAACATTGTCCAAAAAGTCGCTTCAACCATAAAAAGGGCGTCCTAAAAAGGGCGTCCTTTAAAAGGGCGTCCTTTTGAGGGACGCCCTTAAAAGTACGCCCTTTTTTTAAAAAAATGTACCAACTAATTATTATCGGCGCCGGGCCGGCCGGCTTAACCGCCGCTCTTTTTGCCCGGCGCTACGGACTCAATTATTTAATAATCGGCCAGACCGAAGAAAGCGCCCTCAACCAAGCTCATCTGGTTGAAAACTATCCGGGAATCAAACCAATGAGCGGTCCCCAACTAATTAAAGAATTCCAGAAACAGGCCAACCTTAAAATTAAAAAAGAACAAGTCAAGCAAATCCTGCCTAACAAACAGAAAAGAACTTTCCAAGTAACTACTAATCAAGGCCGATACCAAGGCCAAGCCCTCATTCTGGCCTTGGGCATGAAAATCAGGAAACTGGGCATCAAAAACGAAGAAAAATTCCTCAACAAACAAATTTTCTATTATTCCCCCGACAATCTCAAGACAATTAAAAACAAAACCCTGGCCGTAATCGGCGGCGGGGATACCGCCTTGACCACCGCCCTCAAATTAGCCGACCAAGCCAAAAAGGTCTATCTAATCCACCGCCGCGACGAATTCCGGGGAGCTCCTCTTCTGGTCAAAAGAGTCAAAGCCAAAAAAAACATAGAGATTATTTACAGCGCTCAAGCAACAGAAGCCCAGGGCCAGAAAAGATTAAATAAAATTATTCTTGATAACCAAAGAGAATTAACCATTGA
Organism: uncultured Candidatus Saccharibacteria bacterium; assembly: GCA_964467815.1. Taxonomy (GTDB): domain Bacteria; phylum Patescibacteriota; class Minisyncoccia; order Portnoybacterales; family UBA2143; genus CAYXST01. Next base: position 3,066 of record CAYXST010000028.1, read on the forward strand.
TAATCTGTTTATTGAAATCGGCGGTCTGCCCAACGTTCTTCTCTGCCAAGACCTCAAATTAAAAATGGCCAACAACTTTGTGCTCACCGACCAGAACCAAGCGACTAACCGGCCCGGCCTGTTTGCGGCCGGCGATATGACCAACTATCCTCTCAAGTTAATTGTCACGGCGACCAGCCAGGGAGCCATGGCCGCGACCAGCGCCTATGATTATCTGAAAACCCTTGACAAGTGATTTCAGGTCCGACTTGAGAACCTTGACGACTCTCCTTATTCCATTATAATGGAATTGAGTCCGAAAAATCGGAATTAATTCCTTAATTATGAATCAGATTAAAAAATACTTAACCGTTACTAGCCATCAAAAAGTTTTAAGTTTTCTGCTAAATCATCCTTCTCGTTCCTATATGGAAAAAGAAATAGCCAAAGCTGCCAAAGTTAGCAAATCGGCTGTAAACGAAGCTTTAAAAGAACTGGCCAAAGACAAACTAATTTTACAAGAAAAAAGAGGAAGGATGTCTTTTTATTCTGTTGATCTTAATGACCCGCTTATTAGGCGTCTGAAGAGCACTGAAAACGTTTCCCTATTGATGCCATTAGTAGAACAGCTTAAAAAAATTAGCCAAAAAATTATTCTTTTTGGCAGTTTCGCCGAAGGAACCGATATTGAAGATAGCGATATTGATTTATTTGTTTTGAGCAATCAGCCAGAAAGCGCTCAAAGGATTATTCAAAAATCTTCTTTATCAGAGAAGATTCAGCCGGTAATAAAAAAACAGGTTGAATTTATAGGACTTGATAAGAAAAAACCTCTTTTTTATCAGGAGATAGAAAAAGGCATTATTCTCTGGGAAGCTAAATGAACAGCCTTGAATTCCAAAAATGTTTAGAGAATAAAAAGATAAAACCTTTTCCAAAAGGCAAAACCTTAGTCTCCAAAGAATTAGAAATTGCCGGAGATGACTGGAAGATTGCCAAAGAAAGCTTAAATAAGAAGAATTATAAATGGAGCATTATTCAATCGTATTACTCGATGTTTCACGCCGCGAGAGCCCTGCTCTATAATCAGGGTTATCGCGAAAAAAGTCATTATTGTTTAGTGGTTGGGATTCGGAAATTGTACGTGAATAAAAATTTGCTCGGTCATACTTTAATAGAAGCCTTACAGCTTGGCAAAACTCTCCGGGAAAACGCTGATTATTATGCCGATTTTTCTCAAACCGGAGCTAAAAATATGTTAGATAAAGCCAAAGAATTTTTAGAGAAAACAAAAGAAATTTTACGGAAGCCATGCCGCTATTAACCGCCGGCAATATAACTAGTCGCCCGCTCAAGTTAAGCGTCACGGCGACCAGCCAAGGAGCCATGGCCGCGACCAGCGCCTACGATTATCTGAAAACCCTTGACAAGTAATTTTAAGAATATAGAATGACTATATCATAAGCTCCAATCAGAATGATGAAAAAAGATTGGGAAATTAAACCGCTAAAAGAGTGATTTGGGGAGGCAGCGGTTTTTTTATTTGTTTTTTTTAAAAATGACTTCAATCCTTGAAGATTTCTCCGCCAAAGTTTTCACAAAATGAAAATTCTGGCGGGGAAAGGTCGAAAGTGACTTACCCTAAGTCCTCCAACATTCTAGATAGGAGGATAACGGGAAAGAAGCCTGGGTCAGGAGGGCCTATGGCGAGTCACTAAAAAAACAATTTAAAAAAGAAAGGGGATGTAAAAAATGAAAAATATAAAAAGCTTACTTAAAGGAAGTCCTATCGCCATGGTTGTAGCTGGTTTGTTAGTTGCTGGAGTGGCTGGTGCAGCGTTAGTGGATTATCTAAGTAATACTATTTTTACTCAGA
>CAYXST010000029.1:0-4715 GCA_964467815.1 uncultured Candidatus Saccharibacteria bacterium
TATGCGCTAAATTAAATTTGTTTTCAACAGAATTAACTTAACCATCCCACATATATAATAAAGATCTCCCCAATTTAGTTGTCTATATTAATACAACTCCTTTTTCTTCTTGGAATTTGGATAAAAAATATCTTTCCATATCTTATGGAAGAAACAATGAATTAAAATTTTTTTCAGCTGTATGCCATGAAGCAAACCATTTAATGTATGATTTAATCTTTAGAACCCAGAAATACCAGAATACAGAGGTTAAAGAAACAATAACAATATTAAACAATCTTTTTGGAATAAAAGACTTAGGTTGGAATAAATTTTCCAAAGAGAGAGAAAAAACTCTCAATTTTTATAATCGGACAAAAGATTTCTTAAAGACCATAGCTTACGCTCAAAAGTTATTCAAGAATAAAGGAAAAAAATAAAAGCACAGTTAATATTAAGTTCTTTGCGGGAAATTTATACCAACGTAAGGTTTTTTGATCAGAATTTAAAAAGTCCTTCGCGAGAGACTGGCAGGATATATTTTGTTTGTGGGAATTAAGATATCTGTTTAAACAAATCGACCCTAGTCTTTTGGCCTATTATTTCGGGCCTCTTTTTATTACAGACGCAAACGATATCAAATTAGATTGTCGATGTTCGCTTTATAATCTATAAATCGGAGATACGGCTTGGATGAGTTACTTCCCAAATGTTTTTTAAGTTATCCACAGGTTTTTGTCGGAAAACACTTGACAAAGTTTTGCGAGAGAGTATAATAAAAACAGCCAAAGATAGCTTAATGACCTATGACCGATAAAATTATTCTTATCATTATTATTCTGGCCATACCGGTATTGCTGACTTTGTTGGTTTGGTTAATAGGTAAACATTACCGGAGGAAACAGAGATGACCGGAAAATAGTTGGCAAATCGAAGAAAGAAGATAAAAAATCTTTTTCCTTCGGTTTATCAGCCGATTTAGCGGTTAGGGCCTATTGGCTTTTAACAGCTAAATAAAGAAAAGGCGAGAACCAAATGGTTCTTTAAAAAACAAAATTCAAAAGAGGAGGTAAATGATGAAAGTTAAAAAAGTTATCGGAATCATTGGAAGAGTCATCTTGATTGTGATAGTTGGCCCGGTTCTTAAACCCAGTTTTTATATCCGATGCATCCCGGATGTTTTCAAGGGACTTTGGCTGGAAGCAAGGGGATAAAATCAGGATAATAACTCTAAACAAGGGAGGAAAGAAAAGATGTTAACGAGACTATTGAATGACCTTGCTGTTTGGATAAATTGGCAGACATTGTTGGCAGCGACTTGGCGGTTCTTGGTAGCTTTCTTAGACCGGCGGACTATCTTAAGAAAATTGAGAGGTCAGCCGATAGTTGATGCGGTCTTTATTAGCAATATGCGTGATGAGACTGATAGACATCGTTATCTTGGTTTATGGCGTCCGCCAAATGGTCACTTCAATGGCCCTCGTTACTGGATCAATGGAGTAGCTGGCCGTACTCGTGCTTTAGATATTATAACCGAGGATTTGGCTACAAACGAAGGACGCGAAAAGGCTAAAAGGTATTTCATTAATGCCACTCAATGGGCCAAGAATAATGGCGCCAAAGTAATCTTATTGGCTGCGAGCACTAAAAGGCTCTTTGGCGAAGAGGCTAACCAATTGAAGAGATTATTTCCAGAACTGATTTTCACAATCGGCGATAACGGAACCTTTCTTCTTTTAAGAGAAGAAACTCTCCGCGCTTTAAAAAATGCCGGCTTAAAACCCAGTCATTGCCGAATAGGTGTTTTAGGACCTTACGGATTTCTTGGCAAAATGATGGTTAAAGCTCTTACTGAAAAAGGCTATGATGTTATTGGAGCTGGTCCGAATGTTTCTGCCCTGGAAAGAATCGCGGAGAAATACGGAATTAGCATTTGCCGGAACTTTGCTGAAATAGGAAAGGTAGAAGCGGTTATCGCTTGTACGCACAGTTCGAGAATTCGCTTGAATACTGAGAATGTGGAATTAATCAGAAAACCAGATAAGAAGTTGTTAGTTGTTGATGTCGCCGAACCGTCTAATCTTACATATAGAGAATTTCAAAAATGCAAAGATGTTGTCATTCGGCAAGACGCTGGTAATGCTTATTCTACTAATCTGAAGTATGTTTTGGGAGCAATTTCCTATAGGATGCTTCGTCTAACCCAAGGCGTGACATTCGGCTGTTTTGCTGAAGCACTTTCTATTGCTTCGGATATTAAAAAAGGAAAGGAGGTGGAAGCGTGAATACAGAAAAGACAAACTGGCTTATAGTTAGCGAATCAAATATGGAGACTGTTGCCAAAATGTTCAAGCGAGATGGATTTAGTCTTCCATCTCCACGATGTTTTGGCAAACTAGTCAGGTCGTTTGACCTAACCTTGCGTTTAGATGAAACTCGAATCAAGGCCAAAAAGACCCAATGGAGGCTGGCTCTCGATAGAATTATGAGTCTCCTCTTTTAATCCGCTGAAAGCCATAGGGCATTTCTTAATTAGAGAAATGCCCTTTTTTTATTTGCGCCGTGAGTAAGTGAATATGTTTTTGCGCATATTTACACAATATCAAAAAAAGTTTAAAATATAATTAAGTATAAAAGCATCATGTCTATCCCCATTTTTTCATTTTTGCCGTTGATTAGCGCAATCTTTGTGTTTTTTTTGGGAATCTTTGTTTTCTTTAAAAATAGAAAATTGAGACTCAATATCATTTTCTTTTTATTAAGTATCGCTATGGCTGTTTGGCTTTTTAGCACTTTTATGATGTTCATCTCCGAGACAGACGAACAAGCGATTTTTTGGGACAGAACTGTTTATTTAGGAGTGGTTTTTATACCTGTCCTGATGTATCATCTCGGTCTTATCTTTTCAAGAGCCAAAAATCCTAAGATACTTTATTTGGGTTATTTCCTGGTAGCTATCTTTCTTATTTTAAGCCGGACCGACTATTTTGTAGCTGATTTGTTCAAATACGAATGGGGCGTCCATACCAAAGCCCAGATTTTCCACCACATTTTCCTGATATATTTTTCTATTTATTTATTTCTTTTTTATTACAAACTCTATCGTCACTATCGAAAAACCAAAATAGGCATTGAACGCAATCAGTCCAAATACATGTTCGTTGCCTTTTTAATACTGCTTTCCGGCACTCTGGGATACTTACCGGCTTACGGCATTGGTATTTATCCCTTTGCTTACATTTCGGGATTAGTCTTTACGATTATTTTGGCCTATGCCATCCTGAAATACCGTTTGATGGATATTCGGCTGGCTATCAAGCGGAGCACGGTCTTTTCGGGATTAGTCATTACTATTACAGCGGCTTATGCCTTGGCCGCTTTTTTGTTGAGCTGGGTGCTTTTCGGCGGCGTTTATACCTTTAAAGCCCAGATTATTATTGGCCTGCTCGTTGCTTTTTTGGTGGCTGTCGGCTTCAGGCCTCTTTATGACTGGCTCAGAAGAACAACCGATACCTTCTTATTCAAAGGTGAATATCGTCCCCAGGAATTGATGGCTGATATTTCTGATGTTTTGTCGCGGACTTTGGAGTTAGATAAAGTTATTAACATTTTAAGAGAGCAAATTGGTCGGGCTTTAAGAGTGGAAAAGATAGAAGTGGTTATTTTGGAAGGGGATTCAGCCCAAGGCAAGTCCTTGCCAAAAGCTTTAGAAAAAATAACCGCTCACTTCAAAAAACAAGGAGAGGTTCTGGTTTTGGAAGAATTAAAAAGAGAATACGCCGAGAAACCCCAGTCTGCTCGGAGTTTTCTTTTGGTTAGAGAATTGGAAAAACTCAAAGCCGCCTTAGTCGTTCCTTTATCGGTTAAAGATAAGTTGGTCGGCCTGTTTTTGTTAAAAGCGAAAAGGTCGGGCGATATGTTCACCGATGAAGATATCAAAACCCTGGAAGCCATTGCCGCCCAAGCGGCCATTGCCATTGAAAATGCCCGTCTCTATGAAAAAATGAAAGATTTTTCCAGAACTCTGCAGAAAGAAGTCAATCGCCAGACCAAAGAATTAAGAGAAGCCAATATCCGGCTCCAGCAATTAGATAAAGCCAAATCGGAATTCATTTCTTTGGCCTCTCATCAATTAAGAACGCCTTTAAGCATTATCAAAGGATATATCTCAATGCTCTTAGAAGGGACCTGGGGAGGGGTCAGTGAAAAACAAAAGGAACATTTAGAGAAAGTATATACCAGCAACGAGCGATTAATTAAATTAGTTGAAGACTTATTGACCGTTTCCCGGATTGAATCAGGCCGCTTAGAATTTAATTTTAAGAGTTTAGATTTAGATGAATTAGTTCAGAATATAGTTAAAGAATTTGGCCAGCTTGCCGAGAAAAAAGGACTTTATTTAAAATATGTTCAGCCGGCTCAGGCGCTGCCCGAGGTTAAAGCCGATTCTTTAAAAATCAGACAGGTCATTCAAAATCTGATTGACAACGCTATTCATTATACCAAAAAAGGCGGGGCGACTATTAAACTTAAAGCCGAAAGGAACAAAGTTATTTTCAGCATTGAGGATACCGGTGTCGGCATTTCAGCAGAAGAACAGACGACGCTTTTTGAAAAGTTTTCCCGGGGCAGAGGAGTGACCAAAATGCATACCGAAGGAACCGGCTTAGGCCTCTATTTAGCCGCTAAATTAGTTGAAGCTCATCGCGGCCGAATTTGGGTAGAATCCGAGGGCA
>CAYXST010000030.1:0-4710 GCA_964467815.1 uncultured Candidatus Saccharibacteria bacterium
TGTTTTTCTCATTTTCTGTTATTGCTATCCATTTTTTTTCTTTTTTGTCTTATTGTTTTCTCGGTTTGTCTTACTTCTTCGATTAATGCCGTTGAGTCATCCTTTGCTCTAGAAGAAATTTTTACTATCCTCTCTATTTCTAAAGCCATTTTTCTTACTCTTAATGCAAATCCTCCAAGTCCTGACAGGCGGTTTCTAAGACGATGACAGGTTTCATCAAAGATGTTATCGTCTCTCTTTGAAACGGCCGAGGTCAGTTGTAAGAGAAAGGTCTTTTCTGCCGGCTTGAGTTTCTTTATTTCGGATTCTCTCATTTTTCGATTAATTTCTTGTTTAAGAATAATCATCATTCGTTCCGGGTTTCTAAAATAGGTTTTTTCAGAAGTTAACAATTCAGCAATAGTTTCCATAATAATCTCTTTTCTTCTCGGCTTTCTCTTCTTTTCGGCCATTTTATCCTCCTTTATTGATTAATTTGTCTAAAGAGCTTTTTACTATGAGTTTGTCTCTAAAAATGTTAGTTTGGTGTTATCCTTAGATCGGTTTTTTTTGCGCCGGGATGGCCTCTGAAAAATTCCTGACCGGTCATTGGCTTTTTGCCGGCCGGTTGGACTGTCTCTAAAAGCAAAAAACCCTGACCAGCTGGCAGGGCTGCTTCGCCGGTTGGCGAATTTTTAATTGCTTTAGCTTTTAAAATCTTGACTCTTAATCCGTTAAATTCAGTCCAGGCGCCCGGCCAGGGATAAAAAGCTCTGGCCTGGCGGACAATCTGCCCGGCGCTTTTTTGCCAGTTAATTTGTCCGTCTTGCTTGGTTAATATTTTGGTATAGCTAACTTGGGATTCGTCCTGCGGCTTTAACTTAATCTTTCCATGCAGATAATCCGGTAAAATTTCAATCAAAAAATCAGCCGCTAATTGAGCCAACTTTTTTTCTAAAGTTTGGGAATTATCATCAGTCATTATCTTTAATTCTTTTTGGGCGACAATCGGACCATGGTCTATTTTTTCGTCCATCAACATAATTGTCAGACCGGTTTTCTGGTCGCCATTGAGAATAGTTGTTTGAATAGGCGAAGGGCCGCGATACTTAGGCAAAAGAGAAGGGTGAAGATTTAAACAGCCAAAATGAGGAATGTCCAGAACCTCTTTAGGGATAATCTTACCATAGGCGGCCGAAACAACCAAGTCCGGTTTAACTGCGGATATCTCTGATTTAACCTCAATTAATTTTTCCGGCTGGCTCAGGAATAATTTATGCCTTAGGGCAATCTCCTTAACCGCCGAAGCGGTCAATTCTTGACGCCGGCCAACCGGTTTATCCGGAGCCGTAATCACTCTGATAATATTATATCTGTTTTTGATTAAGTTTTCCAGAATAGGTCCGGCAAATTGGCCGGTACCAATGAAAATGATTTTAGAATCAGTCATTATTTTAAAAAGGGTGTACTTTTAAGGGACGCCCTTAAAAGTACACCCTTTTAAGGGCGTCCCTTTTTATGACGCCCTTTTATCAACAATTAAAATGCCTTCCAAATGATCAACCTCGTGCTGGATAACCCGGGCCGATAATCCTTTGGCTTTAATCTTAATTTTTCGACCGTTTAAGTCAAGGGCTTGGACGGTAATTTTAACGGCCCGTTCAACGGGTGCCTCTATATTGGGCAAACTTAAACATCCTTCTGCCATAACATCCTTTTTTCGGGAAAACTTTTTTATTTCCGGATTGATTAAAATTAAGGTTTTTTCTTTTGGATTTGGCTTGACGACGATTATTCTTAATAGTTGACCGATTTGGGGAGCGGCCAGGCCGATGCCGTCTTTAACTTCCATCGTTTCGGCCATATCCAAAGTTAGACGCTTGAGTTGAGCAGTCAGCTTCTTGACTTCCGCGGATTTTTGCCGCAGAATAGGATTATCTTGGCCTGTTTGTATAGGCAGAAGCATAAACTTTGTTCTTTAAAAATATATTCAGAAACGAATCAATAAAAATTTAAAAATGAAAAGAGGTGAAAGAAATGGGATGGCGATTCTCGGTTGGTCTTTCTTCTTTTCTATTTGGGCCTAGGGCTGATTATGGAATTTAGTCGGCACTGGTGGAGTAAAAGTGAGGAGTGGATAATAGACGTATCAAGCGACGGTTGGCTGCTATTTGAGATGGCTCAATGGTTTCTCGGAGCTATCTGCCGGCCGTTATTGATGCTTGTTAGAATCGGTCAAAGATACTGTTAAAAGCTATCAGGCGACCTAATCAGAATTACTGCTGGTTAGGTCTTTTTATTTAGTTATCCGCCAGTCAATATCCGATTTCTGGCCGGCGAATTCTTTCCAGTCGCCATCCGGGACAATGACATACCATTTTTTTCTGGTTTCTGACCAGACCATCGGGTCATCGTGGTAAAAAGGTTTTTTGACTATTTCTTTTGGCTTGAGCCGATCTAATTCCAGCCATTTTTTAAAGACCGTTTCAATGACGTAATCCAATCCTCGCGACTTGGCCCATTTGGCCACTTTAGTGATGGCTTTTTTAGCTTCTCGGATCGAACCAGCTAATTCCAAAAGCTGCTTGGCTGGCCGGGTATAGCGAGAGTAGATTATTTTTCTTTTTTTAGCGTCTTTTTTGATTTCTTCCAAGCTTAAGCCTTTGCTTTTGAAATAGTGATTGACGATTTTTTGAATGGCTGTTTCCTCCCGTTTTTTTTGAGCCGGGTTTTTTGGGGGACGGCCCGGCCGAGATGCAGGCCTGCCTCGTCTTTTGTTTGATTGTTTTTTGGACGGCATTTTTTTAAAGCATAAAGGGTTGCCTTTGGTGCATTCGAAAGGGCGGCCCTTTAAATATTGCCCTTATGGACATATTTTAGTCCGGCGGCTAAACCAATTTGATGAGCTTTTTCTAAAGATTTCAAAGGAGTCGCCGGCAAGTCCTTCATCTGCCAGGAAACTTCCGGGAAAAATCTGGAAAGATGCCAAGGCGTTTCCGGTCCTAATTCATTTTTAATAAATTGAGCGATTTTTTTTAACATAGCCGGTGAATCGGATAAACCTGGAATAATCAAGGTAGTTATCTCTACCCAGACGCCTTTTCTTTTCATCTCTTTAATATTTTCTAAAATTGGCTTTAAACGTCCGCCGCAATATTTTTGATAAAAACTATTCTCAAATGACTTTATATCAACATTAGCCGCGTCCAGCTCGGGGAGAATTAACTTTAAAGCCTGGGGGCTCATAAAACCGTTAGTTACCCAAATATTCTTTAGCCTTTTCTTCCGAGCTAATTTCATTATTTCCAGAGCGTATTCCAGAAAAATAGTTGGTTCGGTATAGGTATAGGAAATGCTTGGGCAATGATCAGCCAACGCTTCCTGAATAATTTCTTCCGGCGGCATTTCTTGGCCTGATATTGGCTTGTTCAATTTTGGCCCTTGGGAGATATCCCAATTCTGGCAATTGTGGCAAGCCAGATTACAGCCGACCGTGGCCAGAGAGAGAGAATATGTCCCTGGCAGAAAATGATAAAGCGGTTTTTTTTCAATCGGGTCAATGTTTACCGCGGCTGCTTTTCCGTAAACCAAAGAATAAAGTTTGCCGTTTTGATTCTCTCTGACTCCGCAAATTCCTCTTTTTCCGGGGAGAATAAGGCAATAATGATGGCAGGTTTGGCAACGGACTTTTTTATCCTTGAGTTTTTGGTAAAGAAGAGCTTCTTTCATCACTTTCCATTATATCCCTTATTTGCTATACTTCAAGCATGAAAAAACACCGAATTTTTATCGCAGTCAATTTGCCGGATAAGACCAGGAAAAAATTGTTGGACTTTCAAAAAGAATGGGCCTCTTTGCCGGTCCGTTGGACTAAAGAAGCAAATTTGCATATTACTTTGGTTTTTATCGGTTATGTTGACGACCAGGAATTGTTAAAAATCTGTCGGTCGGTTCGGCAGAATGTCTCAAAATATCAATCATTTGAGATTAAGTTAAATCGAATTTGTTTAGGCCCGCCCAAGAGACCGGCCCGAATGATTTGGCTAGAAGGAGAAGATAATTCAATTTTAGCCCAATTGAAAAATGACTTAGAAGCGGCCTCGTTCAGCTTGCCTAAAAGCGGTTTTAACCAACGGGAAAATCGCCCTTTCCGCGTTCATATTACTTTAGCTAGAATCAGACAAGGGGAATGGCAAAAATTATCTCCTAGGCCTCAAATAGAAAAAGAAATATCTTTGATTTTTCCGGTTGAGTCAGTAGAGATAATGGAAAGTTATTTATCCAAAAGGGGGCCTGATTACGCAATTTTAGAATCAATTAAAATATGAAATCGGAGATTTTAGGCGTTAAAATAGATAATTTGACCATGGCCAGGACTCTTCGGAAAATAGAGGGTTTTTTAACTGATGGCCGACAACATTATATTGTCACGCCCAATCCTGAATTTTTGGTTTTGGCTCGAAAAGATGAAGATTTCCGGAGAATTTTGAATCAGGCGGATTTAGCCGTGCCCGATGGCATCGGTTTGGTCTTTGCTTCTTGGTTCTTAGGTCAGCCGTTGAAGCAAAGGATTGCCGGTACGGATTTAATGGAAAAAATTTGCCAAAGAGCCGCTTTACGGGGATGGCCGGTTTTTTTATTAGGCGATCGGGAAGATGGTTTGGTTGAGGAAACGGCTGAACGATTAAAAAAGAAATATCCGGATTTAAAAATTGAAGGTTCTAGTTTTTC
>CAYXST010000031.1:0-4481 GCA_964467815.1 uncultured Candidatus Saccharibacteria bacterium
AATTCCTTATCAGATTGATAGGGTTTTTTGTTTTTGAATCTCTGGGATTTTTTATTAGGAATGGCTAAGAAAACTCAAGGGTCTTTAGCCCTTGAGATGAATTAGCCTGTATGTTATAACTAAATTGTCTGGTTTTGGAACGCAATCGGACATTAAACAAAAACTCGGTGAGGCGTTGACATTAGTCAAGTCTATGAAACGAGAAGCCATTTTGTCTTTAGCATAATGGTAGTTCACACAGTTATATTATACTTTCCCGAGATAAATTTTCTCTAAAATAAAGATTGCTATTTTATAAATTTATTTTGGAATCAAAAACAGCGTATTCTTATAGATACGCTGTTTTTGGTTGTAAAAAATCGCTAGGTTGACCAGCGATAATTTAGGGATTAAACTGAATTTTAGAGATTATGGGGAAGCACGAAAGACAACTGATTGAAGAGGCGGAGAAAATTATTGAAAGGATTTTAAACTCCAGTCCTCTGACGTCCGACGATAAGAAAAATCGTTGGTTTTTTCATGCTCTTCAAACAGCAAAACAAATTAACAAAGATTTTCCAAATATCTCGTTAGCTAAACATTTGGGCAATCGTTACGACAACACAGGCGACATGCTGATTATTTCTAATGGCGAGAAAATTTTTATTGAGGCTAAAATGAGCGATACAAAATCAGGCGTTGGCACTAAAGCGAATATTAGCCAGGACGCTCTTACAGAAAATCATCTTTTTATCGGCAAGGTAAAAAGTTGGAGTGATTTTCGCAAAGAAAAAAATCATGATAAATGGGTTGATAGTTATTTAGATGAATTTAGCCGCTATCCCCAAAAAATTTTAAAGATTAGCAATTCAACAACGCAGAGAGAAAAAAAGGCGAGGTATTTAAGGGATTTAAAGAGAAATAAGAAATCTAAAGATATCCTTAGAAATATCCAAAAAAGAGATCGAGAAGAAAAGTTGAAATATCTTAATTATCTAAGCATTCAAAAACAAGACGCCGAAATGATTAAGAGATTTTTTATTCTTATCAGCTTAGGTATTCATACAAAAGAACCTTTGGCTGATTTGATAAAAGAAAAAAACTTCTTTAAAGAAGTTCAAAATCTTTTTATCTATTATGCGAATTACCATAAAGGCAAGGTCATTGTTAGGAGAGAGGATGCTGGCGAACAAGTAAATAGAATAATTAGCAAATATTCTGACCTTAAGATCATTTTCCCTAAAGGGCTAACTTATTGTAAAATAGTAGGATTAAAAAACGGCCAATCCGAGCCGTTACTGCAAATAGTTTTACACTGGAAAAATATAGCCCAAGGCATTAAAACACCCTGTCTGAATATTTTTGATTTGACCGCTAACAATTAAGAGAAATAGGGAACAATTTCTCTAGTTCATTTTTTGAAATTTGGGTGTTTCCGGTAATGTTTTTTATAACTTTCAATCCCCTTATTGAAGAGAGCTGCTTAATAATGCTTTTAATAGGCAGATTTTTTTTAGGTTGATTGCTCCTGAAATCCATTTTTATCTGCTCTTGTTTAGATGGCGGGAAAATTACATTAACATGATTTTCGGCGATGAATTTCATACCCGAAGGGATAAAGCCCGCTTTTAATTTTGATTCTTTAACTGTGCCGGTGATTCTATTTACCACAATCGCCGGGCCGACATCAAAATCTTTCCTTTTGACATATTGCGGCTTGTCATTAACCGTTGGAAAATCTAAACCCTCCTTTGTTATATTATGCGCCCAGATTAAAGGGATGCCTTCTTTGGGATTATCAGTAAGCAGATTTTTATTCTCGTTCCAAACCAGCCGACCTGTTCTTACTTGATAATTTAGGTCGTGTAATGTTGCTTTGTCTTTAAATATCCTCTGTAAATATTTAGCGCCTTCGCTGAATATTAAAACGCCATTTTTCTTGAATAAATAGTCGCCTTTATTTTTGCCTTTCTTAAGAACGAGAAGCATTATTGACTGCAAGGCACCGTGAAAAATTTTCGGGTCCCTAAGAACTTGTAAATATTCAATGTTAGCGTTATGGACAATGTAATTTCTCAATTTATAAAAATAGGCGCCGTTATTCATTGATGGGGGAATAACATAGGCGAGATAGCCGCCGTCTTTTAGCCAATTAAGTCCCTGATAGACAAATAAGCTAAAAATATTTGTCCGACCATTCATGATACTGCCAAATTTTCTTCTAATTTTTTCTGGCGCTTTAAATTCATAATAGGGCGGATTGCCAATAACAAAATCATATTGAGCATAATCTTCATTCAAAAGAGAATCTGTTTTATTAAGATTAGCTTCGGGAATTAAATCTTTAGAAATATCAACTAATTTTTTATCTATATCCCAACCATATAGTTTAGGATTATTAAAGTATTTTTTGGCCGTGACCAAAAATTCGCCGGTACCGCAAGCCGGGTCTAAGATTTTAGGGTTTTCCATCTCGGGCAGTTTTTCAAGCAGCATTTCCCTAATGGACTTGGGCGTGAAATATTGTCCTAGGGATTTTCTGTAATTGATATCTGTTTGGTTGATATAATTTGTGGTCGCCGCGGCGAATTCGCTATCGTTGTTTTTTATGTTCGTTTCTTTTGGTTTTTCGTAATTTCTAATTACGCTAATAACTTTTCCTTGAATAACTAATTCTTTAGCATAAATCGGTTTTAGATTGGGATTGGCCGGCTGAAGCCGAAATCTATTTTTTTCTTTATAGATTTTTTTTAGAGTGACCTCGTTACTATTTATTAAAGCAACAACCGTTTCTCCATTTTCCGCGTCTGGCTGTTTTCTGATAACTACAATATCTCTGTCAAAAATTCCTTCGTCAATCATGCTGTCGCCTTGGACTCTTAGGGCAAAATGTTCTCCTGATTTAGATAATTGCGACTTTGGGACGCTAATTATTTCTGGGAATTCAATTGCCTCAATCGGCGCGCCAGCCGCAATAGTCCCCAGCAGGGGAATCTCTAATAAGTCAGATTTTTTATTATTGCTATTTAATTGAATTGACCTGGGCTGATTTTCTACTTTTCTAAGCTCGCCCTTAGTTCTTAAATTTTCTATATGTTTGTGGACAGTCGCTAAAGAGGAAAGGTGAAAATGTCTTTTTATCTCTTCAATAGTCGGCGCGTAATCATTCTCTTTAATGAATTTCTTAATATAGTCCAGTATTTGTTTTTGTCTTTTGGTTAGCATAATATTTTATCCACATTAACTATTTGATTTAATCCGCTCCTATGTTAGAATTATACCATAGCGAAAGAAAAGCGAAAATGACGTCAATGTGGATAACTTGTTGAAATTCTACGATTTGTCGTTAGGCAAGGCCGTGGTTGAAAGACGCGCCTTTTTACTTGCCTCGGCAAGCATTTTTTGTTAGAATTTATAACAGGTCAGCAACGGGCGGGTAGTTCAGTGGTTAGAACGCTTCTCTGATAAAGAAGAGGTCGGAGGTTCGATTCCTCCTCCGCCCACCAGAAAGGAAAAGTCAAAGAGTTTTGGTTCGTCTTGCCTCGCTCGGCGACTAATTTGTATTGGATTTGGGGGACAAAAACGAATTGGCGGTTTCGCATTTTGGGGGGAGAAAATTTTTTAATCATATGAATCTAGAAAAACCAAATTTTAATCCAGAACCTCCTTTGCAAGAACAAGGAGAACCAGTTAAATCGGAAAAAGAAATTGCGTGGGAGCAAAAGCGAGCGGAGGTAGATAAAATTACCGATAAGCTCGGCCTTGGTATTGATGAAAAAATTAAGGAGTCGGTTACAGCTTTTCAAGTTCATGAATTTACTACTAGCCAATCTTGCGAAGGACATACTGGAGAGGAAGAAAAACATGGAGCTTCTTTTCCTTGGGTTGAAATTTACACTCCCGAGCCAAAAGGTTGGAGAGAAAGCAAGGGGGAAAAGAAAAAACAGCTGGAGCGAGAGTGGACGATAGAAAATTTGAAGCAGCGACAAAAAATGATGGGTTATTTTGCTGAATTTTATCAAGGAAGAGAAACACCATTTGATGCGAGATTGGCATTTGACCGCATTGGAGCCTTCGGCGGCTTCCGAGTTCAAAGTTTTGGAGCAGAAATGATGAAGTTGCTTCTGCCCGAAGAACAAATCCAAAAACTTGAACTTTACCGAAAAGAGATGGACGATTTTACTAAGTTTTTGAAAGATAGACATTTTTCAAAAGAATAATTTTTAAGAATTTGCCGCCAAAGAAAAACTTGAAATTATCAGCGGTGTGGCTCCCCGCCTGCGCCGAGGCTTCGGTAGGCAGGCGCCGCCTTTCCGAATTCTCGCGGGGGGAATTTTCCGGAAAAATGCGTTCGGACCAATTCAAGAATACTGCACCAAACAGGATTTTGCGAAATGCCTATGGTGTTTCGCTCAAAGAAGTTTCGCGCAAAGTTTAGAATATCCCACCAAAAAATCGGCAATTTATTGCCGTTTTTTTCAGGTTTTGACTTATCCACAAGC
>CAYXST010000032.1:0-4462 GCA_964467815.1 uncultured Candidatus Saccharibacteria bacterium
CGCCCTTTGTGTATCCGAAAGGACAACCCTTTAAGCAAAGGCGGTCCTTTGAAGGAATTATGCCCGAAATTACTCCCCAAAAAATTAACCCCATTTTTCAACCGGAACTTAATCTTTTAATTATTCTTCAAAGACGATTGAAGAAATTTTTGGGCTGGCTGTTTTATCTTTTTTTAATTCTTTTTGGTCTTTACGGCGCGTTCAGTTTATTTGTTTTTTTCACAACCGCCGAACCGGAGCGAATTGCTTCTTTAAAAGTTTTCTATTTTTCTTTATTGACCGATATGTTCCTTTTTTATCTCTGGCAAAGGAATCGGGAAAAAACGAAAATGACCGGTTTTAAACCCGGCAAAGAGAAAATAGAAACTTTCTTGCGCTTGGATAAAGTCGCCCAAAAAGCGATAGAAAAGTCCTGGCTCTTTTGTTATCGCCACGGTTATCATTTTGTCCGACCGATTCATCTTTTCGCTTCTTTTTTGAACAAGAAAAATTTCCGGGAAATCTTGAAAAGGCTGGATTGTCCCCCAAAAGAAGTTATTCACAAACTCAAGGTTGTTTTAAAAAGCTCTTCTTTCTTTCCGGAATCGGAAAAAGAAAAGTTTCTTTTAGAGCCTAAATTCTCGGCTGATTTTAAAGGAATTTTTTTTGAAGCCTATTTTTTCTGTTTGAAACAGGGCAATTTCCAAGTTACTTCTTTGGATATTCTTTGGGCAATTAATCGGCAGGAAAATTTAGTCAGGATGATTTTTGATGAATTTGGCGTTAGTCCGGAAGAAATTGAAAGAGTCATCCAATGGACTAAATTAGAAGAAGAAATCAAAAAATGGCAGAAATCATTTTTTTGGTCTCGTCTTTTAAAACCAAAAGGCAAACTTAATCGGGCGATGACCGCCGCGGCGACACCCTTGCTTGATCGAGCCAGTCAGGACTTGACTTTACTGGCCAGAGAAGGTCAGTTTGAGTTTGTTGTTAACCGAGAAAAAGAAATTGAGGCAATCTTTAATTTTTTTAGCAGCGGCCAACCAGCCGTTGTTTTGGTCGGGCCAAGCGAAACAGGCAAGAAGTCGATTTTAAGAAAACTGGCTCAAATGATGGTTGAGGAAAGAGTCCCTTCTTTTTTAGAGGATAAAAGATTAGTTAAATTGGACTTGGCTAGTTTAGTCAGCTTGGGCGAAGCCAAAGAAAAAGGGGAAGAATATTTAAGAAAAATTCTTTATCAAATTAATCGGGCGGGGAATATCGTTTTGGTTATTGAGAACATTGATAATTTAGTTGGTTTAAAAATGCAGGTGAGCGGTTTGGACCTGGCCGAGATTTTAGCTTCGGCCTTAGACCAAAAAGCTCTTTATCTTATCGGAACCACTTCGCCGGAAAGTTATGCGGCCAAAATCGAAGGAAAAATCTTGGGCCGGCTTTTGAATAAGATTGAAGTAGCCTTGCCGTCAACCGATTTGCTTTGGCAGATTTTAATCAGCAAGATTTTTATTCTAGAAAAGAAATTATCCGTTCTTTTTTCAGCCGATGCCCTGGATCAGGCCATTGACTTGTCCGAGCGCTATCTTTATGGCCAGTCCCTTTCGGCCAGGGCCATCGGTCTCTTAGAAGAAGCGGCCTATTTGGTCAGAAGCCAACGGGGCAAAAATTCTATCATTAAGGGAAACGATTTGACTCAATTGGTCGCTCAAAAAACGCGCATTCCCTTGGGTCAGGTTGAAGAAGCGGAAAAAGACAAGCTTCTTCACTTGGAAGAGATAATTCATCAGCGGGTCATCAATCAAGAAGAAGCGGTTGAGGCGGTCGGAGACGCTTTAAGGCGCAGCCGGCTGGAAATGGCTAAACGGGAAAATCCTATTTGCAATTTTCTTTTTATCGGGCCGACCGGCGTTGGCAAAACCGAATTGGCTAAAACCTTGGCCCGAATTTATTTTGGCGACGAAAAGAAAATGATTCGTTTAGATATGTCCGAATACCAAGAAAGAGCAAGTTTGCGCCGTTTAATCGGTCTGCGCGGCGAAGAAGGCTTTCAAAGGGGATATCTCACCGAAGCGATTAAACGGCAGCCTCATGCGCTTTTGCTTTTGGATGAAATAGAGAAAGCTCATCCGGATATTCTAAACCTATTTTTGCAGGTTATGGATGACGGCCGTCTGACCGATGCTTCCGGCGAAACAATTAATTTTACCAATATCATTTTAATCGCCACCTCCAACGCCGGAACCGCTTTTATTCAGGAGAAAATCAGCCAAAAAACGGCTTATTTGGAAATTTTCCGACAGCTCAAAGAAAAAGTTTTATTGGAATATTTCCGGCCCGAGTTTCTGAATCGTTTTGATAAAATTGTTTTGTTTAAGAGCTTGACCATAGAAAATATGTTTGCCATTACCTGTTTATTCTTAAAAATGGTTCAAGAAAAATTGGAAGAAAAAGGAATTGATTTGGAAGCTGAAGAAGAAGCGGTTAAAGAATTAACCGCTCAAGGGTTTGACCCCTTAAATGGCGCCCGACCCTTAAAAAGAGTTATTCAGGATAAAGTAGAGAATCCAATAGCCCGATTATTTTTAGAAGATAAAATTGGTCGGCGGGACAAATTGATTCTTAAAAAAGGTCTAATTTTTGAAATTAAAAAAGCGCCAAAACTATGAATCGATTAATGAGGCAATTTAGTAAATTTATCGTTATCGGCTTGATGAATACGGCCATTGATTTTGCCATCTTGAATTTATTGATGTGGTCAACGGGTATTTACGGAGGCCGCTGGATTATTCTGCTTAATGTCATTTCTTTCACGATAGCCGTGATTAACAGCTACTTTTGGAATAAATTCTGGACTTTCAGAGCCAAAGAGGCCGATGAACCCGCTGAAGTGGCCAAGGAATTTTCCCAGTTTATTATGGTTACTTTAGTCGGTTTGGTTATCAACAGCAGTATTGTTTTCGGGATAACTACTTTCATTCCGCCGTTTTTCGGTCTAAGCAAGGAAGTCTGGGCCAATTTAGCCAAGGTTGTCGCGACCGGCTTTTCGCTGATTTGGAACTTTGTCGGCTATAAGTTTATTGTTTTCAAGAAATGATGCTTCTGGATTAGCGATAAATGATTTTAAGGCCCGGCAATACGATTAATGGCCGGGCTTTTAATTTTGTTTGACTATGCTATACTGAGACCGATGGAAAACCTTGTTTAAAGGGTTGCCCTTGAGGATACGCCCTTTGCGAAGCAAAAGACGTATCCAAAAGTGAGGATACGCCCTTACCTGAACCGAATAAAGGGTTGCCCTTGAGGATACGCCCTTTGCGAAGCAAAAGACGTATCCGAAAGGACGACCCTTTAAGATTACATGGAAAACCTCGTTTTATATCGCAAATATCGCCCAAAAACCTTCAAAGAAGTAGTCAATCAGGAACATATTATTCGGACCCTGACCAACGCTTTAAGCACGGACAAAGTTGCCCATGCTTATCTTTTTACCGGCCAAAGGGGGACCGGCAAAACGACCGTGGCCCGCTTGCTGGCCAAAGCGGTCAACTGCGAAGGCAGAACCAAAGAAAAAGGGTCTGCCAGCTCATACGAACCCTGTAATAAATGTCCGGCTTGTCAAGAAATCAACCAGAACAAATCCATGGATTTGATTGAGATTGACGCCGCTTCCAACCGGGGGATTAACGAAATTAGGGAACTACGCGAAGGGATTAAATTCAGCCCGATCAAGCTCAAATACAAGGTTTTTATCATTGACGAAGTCCATCAATTAACCAAAGAAGCATTCAACGCTTTGTTGAAAACACTGGAAGAACCGCCAGCCCACGCCATTTTCATTTTAGCGACAACCGAAATCCGCAAAGTTCCCCAAACGATTATTTCCCGCTGTCAGAGATTTGATTTTCACAAACTGCCCTTGGATAAAATCGTAGAGCGGCTTGATTGGATCAGCCAACAGGAAAAAGTATCCATTGAAAAACCGGCTTTGGAATTAATCGCCTTGAACGCGGATGGCTCTGTTCGAGACGGAGAAAGTTTGCTTGGCCAGGTTATGGCCATGGAAGACAATGAAATTACCTTGGCAGAAGTTCAGGCCATTTTAGGAGTAACTGATATCAGGGCCGTTCAGGATTTAGTTGAGTATCTCACCGCCAAAAAGAATTCTCAGGCGATTGTTCATATTAACCAAGTGGTTAATCAGGGCTACGATTTAGTCCAATTCAGTAAATCGCTGGTCAATTATTTAAGAAAAATGCTTCTTCTTAAAGTTGACCCCAACCTGACCAACTTAGTCGCTCCAGAATTGACTAAAGAGCAAATAAGTGTCATAATGAGACAAGGACAGAGTCTTTCGCAGACCGATTTAATCAAAACAATCCATCTTTTTATCCGGGCCGGTTATGAGATTAAGTCAGCTGATTTTCCGCAACTGCCCCTGGAATTAGCGGTGGTTGAGTTTATTGGGGAGTAGCCAAGCGGTAAGGCA
>CAYXST010000033.1:0-4293 GCA_964467815.1 uncultured Candidatus Saccharibacteria bacterium
ACCGTCAGCAATGCATCAATAGCCGCATACATGCTTTCCCGGGAAGTGGTCAGAATTAATTTTCCGGTAACAATACCGTAATCAATACTCAAGCCCGGGTCGGGAAAATTAAGATAACGAATGACGATATCTTGATAAATATTATCCTGAAATCCTTCGGTAAAAGCGGCCGGCGCCTCGTTTTCCAAGAAAAGCGACTTAAGGCCTCCAGTCATGGTCGCTTCCCAATTTTTCAGGTCAGCCACCAAAGTTTCGCTTTGAGCCATCTTAACAACCAAGCCCAAGCGGTTTCCCTCTGTTTGGTTGTATAAAAACAAAGTATAATTATCGCCTTCTGTTTCACTAGCCGCTACGGCTAAAAGAATATTCTCGGGCAAGCTAATCCCCAAGGCATTTGAAAGACTGTTTAAACTGGCGTATTTTTTCTCTTCCGGCCCGACTATTTTAACTAAAATTTGTTTAAAAGTATTGGCCGCTTGTTCTTGGCTAGCCGCTGTTTTTAATTCCTCAAGCAGTAAATCTTCCTGACCGGCCGTTAATTCAATGGTTTTAATTTCAGCTACTGGCATCAGCGAGGCCGGGACAGTCGGCTCAACCGGCATTAGCTGGCAATCGGCGTCAATTTGGCACTGGTCTTCCCCCTTTTTTTCAACCCGCTGACATAAATTATCCTGGCATTCATAATGGAAAACCGGAGTAATTACCCGTAGATAATTCCACCAGTAGACAAAACCGCCGAGGCCGCCAATAACAACAATAGCCGCCAAGCCAATGAAAACGAAACTTAAGGAAGGTTTCTTCTTCTTGGCTGTTTCTATCTTCCGGGGCGTTTCTTTTTTCTCCGCTTCTTCTCTGGCCGCTTTTTGACGAGCCATTTCGGCTTTTCTTCTGGCTTCTTCAATTCTTCTTTGCGTTTCCTTAATTCTATTTTTAATTTCTTCTTCTTTTATTATCCTTTCCGGCGATTTAGGAGGAATAATTGATTCGGTTGGCCGAGGAACCGAAAGAGCGTCCAGAGATGTTTCCGGGCCTTTAACCGATTCTAAAACAGGCAATCCGGCTGGCGGAGTTGCTTTCCGAAACGATTCAGTTGGCGGTTTCGGCGGAACTAACTTTCCAACCGATCTTTTCTCGGTCGAGTCGCCTGTTGGCAAAACAGATTTGACCGGGCCCTTGCCTTGCAAAACGGCTAAATCTTTTTCCATTGTTCGGATATAAGAATTGTCCAGCTGTCTAGTTGGCCCTCCTTTTTTATTTAATTGACTTAGTTCTTTAATATCCACAAATGAATAAAAATTTATTTTTCATTTTTAGCATTATTCATTGATAAACCGATTCGTCCTTGTTCATCAATCTTTTTAACTTTAACCGGAACCATTTGACCGGTCTTGACGATATCTTCAACCCGGCGAACCCGGTAAGGGGCCATTTCAGAAATATGAAGCAGGCCTTCCTGGCCCGGCAGAATCTCCAAAAAAGCGCCGAAGTCGGTAATTTTAGTCACCCGTCCTTGGAAGACCTCGCCGACTTTGACTTCGTGAGTTAAATTCTCAACCCATTTCAGGGCTTTTTGGCCGGCTTCTTCGTCAGCTGAAGTAATGTTGATTAATCCGTCATCCTCAATGTCAATTTTGACTCCGGTTTCTCCAGTTATTTCATTGATTATTTTCCCGCCCGGCCCGATAACGTCCCTGATTCTTTCCGGATTAATTCTAATCGTCAGAATACGCGGCGCCAAAGGCGAAAGTTCTTCTCTCGGCTGGCTAATCGTTTTAGCCATTTCTTTGAGAATGCGCAAACGGGCTTCTCTGGCCTGAATGAAAACTTTTTTAAGAATTTCCAGACTGACTCCCTCTATTTTAACATCCATCTGACAAGCTGTCACTCCTTTGGCCGTCCCGGCAATCTTGCAGTCCATATCGCCGTGATGATCTTCGGGTCCCTGAATATCGGTCAAGACCCGGTAATTATCCGGAGAAGCCATCATCAAACCCATGGCTACGCCGCTGATATGCTCTTTAATCGGCACGCCGGCATCCATCAGAGCCAAACTGGAACCGCTCACCGAAGCCATTGAGGAAGAGCCGTTGGAAGAAAGAATTTCTGAAACCAAGCGAATGGTGTAGGGGAATTTTTCTCTAGACGGAATTAGCGGCAAAAGCGCTCTTTCGGCCAAGGCGCCGTGGCCAATTTCCCGACGACCCGGTCCGCCCAAGCGGCCGGTTTCGCCGGTACAATAAGGCGGAAAATTGTAGTGATGGAAGAAGCCCTTTTTCCCTTCGCCTCTCATGCTTTCAACGGTCTGCTCATCGCCGGGCGCTCCCAAAGTGACCACTGAAAGAGCTTGCGTTTCGCCTCGTTCAAACAAGGCCGAGCCGTGAGTCCGGGACAAAAGACCAACCTGCGTTTTTATCGAGCGGACTTCGTCTAATTTGCGTCCATCAGGCCTTTTTTCTTGTCCGGGAGCAGTTCCTAAAATATTTTGATGGACAATCCGATTAATCTCTTCTTCAAAAATTTCTTTAATCTGATTAGTTTTTTCTTCTGAATCCGGAGCTAAATCCTCAATTAGCTCTTTTTCAATAACAGCTAATTCTTCCAGTCGTTCCGATTTGCCCGGCTGGTAAAGAGCGTTTTCTAAGCGGTCGCCTATTTTCTCCTTAATTTTTTTAACTAATTCAGCCGGTTCTTCGGCCGTCGCCAAAATGGCTTTAGTCGGATTAATCTCCTGAATAATTTTCTTTTGCCATTGAATAATTTCTTTGAGATGCGGCTGGCTAAACTCAATCGCCGACAATAATTTTTCTTCGGGCAGCTGATCGGCCCCTCCCTCAAGCATATTGATTTTGTCTTCTTTGCCGGCGATGACCAAATCAAAATCGCTTTTTTCTCGGCCTTGATAAGTCGGATTTAAAAGCCATTCTTCTTTATCTCCGACAGCCCGGCTAATCCGCAAACCGGCGATCGGTCCGTCCCAAGGGATATTAGAAATGCCTAAGGCCAAGGAAGCGGCCAATAGAGCCGGCATATCCGGATCATTCTCTTTGTCAAACGAAAGAACGGTCAAAACAACCTGGAGGTCGTTTCTAATCTTCTGACTAAAGTTAGGCCGGATAACCCGGTCAATCATCCGACCGGTTAAAACCGCTTCGTCAGAAACCCGACCTTCTCTTTTAAGGAAACGGCCGCTTTTAATCTTGCCGGCCGCGTAAAGCCTTTCTTCGTAATCAACCGTTAAGGGTAAATAATCAACCGGACGAGATTCTCCGCTCATAGTAGCCGTGGCTAAAACAGTCGTCTGGCCGTAAGTTAAGAGAACCGCTCCATTGGCCTGCTGGGCCAAATGGCCGATTTCTACCTTTAATTCCCGGCCGGCCCAATCGGTCTTAAATTGTTTAGGACTCATAAAGTTCGAGCGCCCTCCAGTTAACCTTGATATCAGCTTTCGTGTAGGTTCTTGTCTAAATCTTCAATCAGCCTTCGGACAAAAACCTAAACGAAAATACGAGACCAAAATCAACTTAAGAGCGCTTATTTATTATTTTTTAAACAAATATTTGCTTTGAGCTTTACCCAGGTCAATAAAGTCATCGGCCATTTCAATCAATTTAGCGGAAGCGCTTTTAGAAAAAGCAATCACTTCCACTTGGCGGCCTTGAGCTTTTAAATATTCAACCAAGGGAATGAAATCCCCGTCACCGGTGACTAAAACAATAGCGTCTAATTGAGTTGATAGTTTAACAGCGTCAACGGTCAGTCCGACATCCCAGTCAGCTTTTTTCAAACCGCCATAAAATATCTGGAGGTCTTTAACTTTTGTTTCAATACCGGCTTTAATCAGCGCCTCAAAGAAACTTTTTTCTTCGCCGCTTTCGGTTTTAATAACATAAGCGACCGCCCGAACCAGCTTTCGGCCTGAAACAGCCGTATTCAAAATTTCCTTGAAATTTACTCTGGCTCGGTAAATATTCCTGGCTGAATGATACATATTCTGCGCGTCAATCAAAACAGCGACCCGTTGTTCCTTATGTTTAATAATGCTCATTTTTTTAATCCTAATTTTTTAACTATTCTCTTATAGCGCTTTTCATCATTCTCTTTGAGATAAGTTAAAAGACGCCTTCGCTTGGAAACCATCTTTAAAAGGCCCCGCCGTGAATGATTATCCTTGGGGTGCTTTTTTAAGTGCTTGGTTAATTCCTCTATTTGTTTGGTGAAAATGGCAATCTGGACATCGGCCGAGCCGGTGTCCTTGTCATGAGTCTTATACTCTTTAATCAGCTTAGTTTTTTT
>CAYXST010000034.1:0-4248 GCA_964467815.1 uncultured Candidatus Saccharibacteria bacterium
CCAATTCCTCCGACCCGCTAAAGACAGATCGGTTTCCTTGGCTAATACAATATGAAATATCTTCTTAAAAATTTACTCATTGTCTTCTTGGTTTTTTTGACTATCGCCGGTTTTTTTACTCTAGTCAGCCAAACAGGCGAAAAACCAAAAGAAATTACTCTTAATCAGTTGGTCAACCAGATTAATCAAGAAGAAGTAACTAAGATTATTATCAGAGGCGACCAATTGGAAATTGAATTAAAAGACGGCGTTCAAGAGAAAGCAACCAAAGAAAAAGAGGCCTCCTTGACTGAATCCTTGAAGAATTACGGCCTTGATCCGGAAAAACTGAAACTGGTTGATTTGGAAATCAAAAGTGAAAGCGAATTGGTTTTTTGGCTGGGAACAATCCTTCCCTTCCTTTTGCCTCTGTTAATCATTGGCTTTTTCTTCTGGTTCATTTACCGCGGCGCCCAGCGCGGCCAGATGCAGGCCTTTACTTTCGGTCGCTCGCGAGCTCGCTTGTTCAGTCCAAAAGACGGAAAAAATCGAGTCACTTTCAAAGATGTCGCCGGGCTGAAAGAGGCCAAAGAAGAGTTAGAAGAAATTGTCGGATTTTTGAAGAATCCGAAGAAATTTGTTAATTTGGGCGCTAAAATTCCCAAGGGAGTTTTGTTGGTTGGTCCTCCGGGAACCGGCAAAACCCTATTAGCCCGGGCTATCGCTTTCGAGGCCAGCGTCCCTTTCTTTAGCGTTTCCGGCTCAGAGTTCGTTGAAATGTTCGTCGGAGTTGGCAGCTCGGTCAGTAAGGAAACGCCCGTCTTAATAAAGACCGAAAATTATACCAAACTAATACCTATTTCCAAATTTGTCGATAAATATTATTCAAAGAACAAAGAAGGATATGTCGTACCAGTCAAGAAGGTTAAAACCCTAGGATTCGTTCCTCAAAAAACTAAATTCTGGGGCGCTCAAGGTAAATCATCCAAGAGGTTTTTTGGAAATAGCCAATGGCAAAATATAAGAGGAGTATTTAGGCATAAGGTTGACAAAATTTACGAAATCCATTATCTGGGCGGGGTTATCAAAACCACTGGCGACCATAGCGTTTTTGTCCGAGATAAAAATTTTATTACCGCTAAAAAAGTTAAAGATTTGAAACCGGGAGAAATTTTAGTTAATTTGCCATTTAAAGTCCGAAGTAAATTTGTGCCTGGTTTGGGCACTACTCACAAAGTAAAATCCCACCGATTCAGTTTTTCCAAACTTAAAGATTGGTTTATCTGGCAAGACGATACTGAATTATTAAAAAATTACCAGTTGGCAACGGCTAATCCTGATAATCTTTATCAGCACCAATTAGCTTCTTTGATCAATGTTTCTCAATCTACTATCGGATTATGGCAACAAGGTTTAACCTATCCTCGATTACTATCCAAAAAAGTTTTTAAAGCTAGAATCAATCTTCCGCAAAAGGTATCTATCACTCCGAATCTTTTAAAATTACTAGGATATTATACAGCCGAAGGACGAACAACTAAATACTCTGTCGAATTTGTTTTTGGCGCTCATGAGAAAAGAATTTACCAAGATTGCATCAAATTAGTTAAAAAAATATTTAACCTAGAATCGCTTCCGTTGTTCTTTACTGAAGATAATTCAGTAAGAATAAGATACAGTTCCTGTGATCTGGCTAGATTTTTCGAAAACCAATGCGGCAACGGTAGTCACAACAAACATATTCCAGAATTACTCTGGGATATGCCTAAAAAATATTTTCTTAAATACTTAGAAGGTTATTATAAGGGCGACGGTTATAATACTAAAGAAGGTAAATTATGCGCTAGTTCAGTAAGCCAACAGCTCATACGTGAACTGAGCTGGCTTTGTTCCATGCATGGCATAAAAGCAGGCGTAGGAGAAAATTTTTACAAACCGAATCGAATTATTAAAAAGAAGCCGTTACCCGGCGGAAAATACTGGATATTGACCATTGGCAAAACTGCTCATCCTTTTTCTCAAGAGAAGATTGATTCACCCAAGCAATATAAAAAGCCCTATATTAAACAAATTATTAAAAAGCCATACAATGGTTATGTCTATGACCTCTGCGGTTGCGAAAACGAAGCATTCTTTGGTGGCGAAAAACCAATCCTTCTTCACAATAGCCGGGTGCGCGACCTTTTTCAGACAGCTAAAAAGCAGGCGCCGGCCTTAATTTTCATTGACGAATTAGACGCCATTGGCCGCCAGCGGGGAGCCGGTTTGGGCGGCGGGCATGACGAAAGAGAACAAACCCTGAATCAAATCTTGGTTGAAATGGATGGCTTTGACCCCAACGCCGGGATTATCTTGCTATCGGCCACTAACCGACCTGATGTCCTTGACCCGGCTCTTCTGCGTCCAGGCCGTTTTGACCGACGGATTGTTTTGGACTTGCCTGATTTAAAAGACCGCGAAAAAATCCTTGAAATCCATGCCCGGAACAAACCCCTGGAAGACAAAGTCAATCTTAGGGAAATTGCCGAAAGAACGCCCGGTTTTTCCGGAGCCGATTTAGCCAATTTGGTTAATGAAGCGGCCATTTTAACCGCCCGGCACAATAAGAAAAAAATCAGTCAGGACGAACTGTGCGAATGCATTGAAAAAGTTCTTTTGGGCCCGGAAAGAAAAAGCCATATTCTTTCTAAAAAAGAGAAAGAAATTGCCGCTTACCATGAATCCGGCCATGCGTTAGTAGCCGCTTCGCTGACTCATACCGACCCGATTCAAAAGGTCTCCATTATTGCCCGCGGCCTGGCGGCCGGCTATACTCTTAAATTGCCGATTGAAGACAGGCACTTGCATAGCCGTTCAGAATTTTTAGATGAATTAGCTGTTCTCTTAGGCGGTTATGCCGCTGAAGAACTGGTTTTTAAAGAGCTGACCACCGGCGCTTCCAGCGATTTGCTCAAGGCGGCAGAATTGGCCCGCGACTTAGTAACTAAGTACGGCATGAGCGAAAAATTAGGCCCGATGACTTTTGGCGGCCGCGAAGAAATGGTTTTTCTGGGCCGGGAAATCGCCGCCGGAAAAGATTATTCCGAGGGAATAGCTTTTCAAATTGATAAAGAAGTGGCTAAGTTTATTGACAATGCCCACCAAACCGCCAGAAAAATTATCTCCGAAGAAAGAAAACGTTTAGACCTGATTGCCAAACAACTAATTAAGAAAGAAACCATTGAAAGAAAAGAATTTGAAAGATTGATGAAACAAAAAATTTAATTGGACCCTTAAAAAAGGAAGGAGTTTATGCTTGGCATGCCCGGGGAAGATTTTTTAAGACACTTGTTCTTTAAAAATGTTTCTACTATAATGAACCTATGAATGATGACTATATAATTAATAAAGAAAGGTTTATTTATGGCCAAAATTTTGGAAAGAAGAAAGGCAATAAGATTGAGAAAGCAGGGAAAAAGTTATAATCGGATTAAAAAAACTCTAAATATAAGCAAGAGCACTTTGAGTCACTGGCTTAAAGACTATCCGTTATCAAAGAAGCAACTAAAATTATTGAGATCCCAGGGGGAAGAAAGCAGAATAGAAAATTTCCGCGAAACAATGCGAGCCAAAAGAGAAAAACGTTTAGAAAATGTCTTTAGAAAAGCAGAAAGAGAGTTATTACCTCTTTCAAGGAAAGAGCTACCAATGGCAGGGTTATTCCTTTATTGGGGAGAAGGAACAAAAGTTATGAATAAAAGCCTTATTGTCACCAATACTGATCCATCTGTTATAAAATTTACTCTTTTCTGGATGACAAAAATATTGAATATTCCAAAACATAAAATCAAAATGTCCTTACATCTATATAAAGATATGAACATTAAAAAAGAACATCAATTCTGGTCAAAAGAATTAAACATTCCCCTGAGGCAATTTAGAAAACCCTATATTAAAAAGACATCTACTACATCTGTAGATCATTCGGGATTCAACCATGGCACCTGCGCCATAGTTGGGGGTGACGTAAGATTAAAAGAAGAAGTAATGATGGGTATTAAAGCTATAGCAAATAAATATAATCAAAAAATTACAATCTCGGGCGCATGGCTCAGTGGATAGAGCATTCGGCTTATAACCGAAAGGTCCCTGGTTCGAATCCAGGTGCGCCCACCAGAATTTGACTTTCGGGAATTTTACCAACCAAACTCGCGGCGCGATGCGCCGCGGCAAAGGGAAATACTGGCTCGCCGCGCACAGCGCGGCTCGCCAAGCGCAGGTTCGAGCCAA
>CAYXST010000035.1:0-4140 GCA_964467815.1 uncultured Candidatus Saccharibacteria bacterium
AAAAGGGGCTTGGTTGACAAGTCCTTTTTGTTTTGTTATTCTAGAAGCGTTAATTAAGCTAAATTTCACCTCAATTATTTTCCGAACCGGAAATAAACAGAAACAAAAATGGAATTGATTGTGAAAAACTGGAAAAATATTTCTGACCTAATAACTTATTAGGCCGAGTTTGTTTCTTTATGCAGCAAGCGAGCCACTGCGCCGTCGGAGAGACGCGGAGCGAGCAAAAAAACAAATATGTTTCTGAATATATCCAACCGGCTCTCTCGGTTAATAATCGGATTTGAAATGAAACTAATTTATGAACAATTTAATTCTCTATATCGGAGCCTCTGTCGGCATTTTAATTGTCGGCTCAATTTTGGGTTACTATACCCGGCAGACAATCGCGCGCAAGCAAGCCGGGACAATTGAGGCCAAGCTAAACAAGCTGATTAGCCAGGCCAAGGAAGAAGCCAAGGAAACTCTTTTCAAAGCCAAAGAAAAATCAACTAAAATCTTAGAAGAGTCCAAGGATGAAGAAAGAAACAGATATAAACAATTAAATCAGCGCGAAGACAGATTAATCAGGAAAGAACAGACCGTTGAGCAAAAAATCAGCCAATTGGAAAAAGAGGAAAACGAATTGAAGAGCAAGGTCCAAAAAGTCAGGAAAATCAAAGAAGATATAATCGGCCTCAAAGAAGAACAATTAAAAAAATTAGAAGAGACGGCCAAGCTCTCTCAAGAACAAGCCAAAGCCGAACTTCTGGCCAAAGTAGAAAAAGAACAGGGCCAGGTTTTGCTGGAACGACTAAACAGATTGGAAGCTGAAGGACAGGAGGAGCTGAACAAAAAGGCCCAGCGGATTATTGCTTTGGCCATGCAGCGCTATGCCGCTTCGCAGGCCGGCGAAACCACTTCAACAACGGTTAGTTTGCCTAATGACGAATTAAAGGGAAGAGTCATTGGCAAAGAAGGACGTAATATTAAGACCTTAGAAAAGCTGACCGGCGTGGAAGTTCTGGTTGATGATACGCCGGGAGCCGTCGTTATTTCCGGCTTTGACCCGATTCGTCGGCAAATTGCCAAAATAGCCCTGGAAAAATTGCTCTTAGACGGACGGATTCAACCGGCCCGCATTGAAGAAACGGTTGAAAAAGCTCGTCAGGAAATTAGCGAGAAAATCCAGGAAGCCGGCCAAGCGACGGTTTATGACGTCGGTGTGGCCGGTCTTGATCCTCAATTGATTAAAATCTTAGGACGTTTGCGATTCCGAACCAGCTACGGCCAGAATGTTCTTTTGCATTCCTTGGAAGTGGCTCATTTGGCCGGAGCGATTGCTTCTGAATTAGGGGCCGATGTTGACCTGGCCAAGAAAGCCGGTTTATTCCACGATATCGGCAAAGCGGTTGACCACGAAATTCAGGGCTCCCACGTGGAAATCGGCAGACGCATCCTTCAAAAATTCAATATCAGCGAGGAGGTTATTAAGGCGATGCAATCGCATCACGAAGAATATCCTTACGAGAGCACGGAAGCAGTCATTGTCCAGGTAGCTGACGCTATCTCCGGAGCCAGACCGGGCGCCCGTAAAGACACCCTGGAGGCCTATTTAAAGAGATTGGAAGAATTGGAAAAAGTAGCCGCCTCATTTAATGGGGTCGAGAGGGCCTATGCTATTCAGGCCGGCCGGGAAATTCGCATCTTTGTCCAACCTGAAGAAATAGACGACTTGTCTGCCCATCGTCTGGCTAAAGACATCGCCGAGCAAATTCATCAAGAATTAAGATATCCCGGCGAGATTAAAGTTAACGTTATCAGAGAAACCCGAGCGATTGAGTATGCTCGGTAAGAATTCGGGGCGACCTTTCTAAAGGCCGCCCTTTCGAATACGTTTTTGGTAAAGACGAAG
The DNA here is from genome assembly GCA_964467815.1 of uncultured Candidatus Saccharibacteria bacterium. Lineage (GTDB taxonomy): Bacteria > Patescibacteriota > Minisyncoccia > Portnoybacterales > UBA2143 > CAYXST01. The sequence goes on from CAYXST010000035.1 coordinate 1,895, forward strand.
AATCCTAAAAGCAATCTTGAGGCAAAAAGGCGTCTAGAAAAGAATCTCCTTTGAAACATCTATGACAATACTTTTCTTTGGCGATATTGTCGGTCAGCCCGGCCGCCAAGCAATCAAAAAGATACTTCCTCTTTGGCAAAAAAAATACCAAACTGATTTGGTTATCGCCAATGGTGAGAATATCGCTCATGGCTTGGGTCTGACCGAAAAAAGCCTGCAGGAGATACTTTCGGCCGGTGTAGATTTGGTTACCAGCGGCGACCATACTTGGGACCAGAAAGAGGTCAGTCGCCTTTTGGCAGACAAAGAAATTCCTCTAATCAGGCCGGCTAATTTCCCGCCCGGTTTGCCCGGCCAAGGCGAGCGTTTAATTGAAGTCAGAACAAAAAAGGTTTTAGTGATTAATTTGATCGGCCGGGTCTTTATGCGTCAAAACTACGATTGTCCTTTTCGAAAAGCCGATGAAATTTTAGAAGAAAAAGGAGAAGAAGCGGATATTATTATCGTTGACTGGCACGCCGAAGCGACTTCGGAAAAAGTCTGCCTGGGCTGGTATTTGGACGGTCGGGTTTCGGCTGTCTTGGGCACCCATACTCATATTCCGACGGCCGACGCCCGGATTCTGCCTCAAGGAACGGCCTATATCTCCGATGTCGGCATGGTCGGCGTGAGAGATTCCAGCTTGGGCGCCGATAAGGATTCGGCCGTAAAAGGATTCCTTGAACAGACCCCTTTTCATTATGAAGTGGCCCAAGGGCCGGTTGAGGTCAACGCCATCTTAATTGAAACCGAGCAGTCAAATAAGGTTAAAAAGATAAAGCCGCTTCGGGAAATTGTTGCTTGACAAGGGAATAACTGGTAAAATACATTTAAATAAGCTAAAATATTAAGAGGAGAATCAATTAACCCCGCGCTTTTTGGAAAAAGGACGGGGCAAAGGTCGAAAATTTAAGATGACGAGCAATGAACAATGAACAATGAACAATCTTATTGTTCCCTGTCCGCTGTTATTTGTTCGCTGATATTATGGCTAAAGCCATAACTAAAGAAGAATTAATTGAAGCCGTCGCCAAGGTTTGCGATTCCAAAAAACAAGCCAATGACGCGGTTAATGAACTTTTAGACAGCATCACCAAATTCTTGACCAAGGGACAGAAAGTAACCCTAACCGGTTTTGGTACTTTCAACGTTTCCAAGAGGGCGGCCCGCATGGGCGTTAATCCGCGAACCGGCGCTAAAATCAAAATCCCGGCCCGAACCGTTCCTAAGTTCAAAGCTGGCAAAGCCCTTAAGGACGCTGTTAAATAAGTTTTGTTCTGTTTTAGAACGATAAAATAATATGAGAGTATTAAAACTTTCGTATTTGTTTATTGTTTGGAAATGAAAACAGGTTTTCATTTCGTTATTTCGTGTGTAAATAAAATCCCGATTAAATCGGGATTTTATTATTTGAGCATTTATACAACCAAATCCGAACCTATTTCCTGAAAAATTCCTGACCAAATTTCGCTCGGTCGCGGCGGAGGGAAGGGGGTTAGGGGGAGGAACTCCGTCGCGCCCTCGCTCTACCCGCAACGCCGCTTCGCGGCGCGCCGAATTATGAAATTGGAATCTTCTTAGAACGCAGAGCGTTCCAAAGTCCGACAATAACCGAAGGTTTGTATTTTTCCGTAACCTTCACCTTGTCGTAAATATCTGGAAACACCTTGTTAGCAAAATATTTATCCCTTAACACATTGTACCAAGAATGATCATAAATTTCCCAAAATTCGTCGCGCGTATAATACGCATGAGCGTATAGGACTTTGCGACCACGCAGTTCTCTAACCTTATGCTCGATGTCCCGATTCGCTTGCAAAAAATGCGAATAATTATGGCCAAATTTCTTATAAATACCAACGTTCATAGTTAAGTTTGAATTAATACAATTTGGTGATAACTTATCATTTTTTGCAGGCAATAAGGGACATAGCCAGAGTGGATATTTATGCAATGTATCATCAATAAAAGAGGAAAGCAATATGAGTTGGCTTTATTGCAAAATTCAACTTTCTAAATGGGATAGATATAGAGGGGCCATTTTTATTTGAAGAATAATAAGGGCTGTGTATAACTTTTTGACATTACTCTTGACAAATAATTTTACATAGATTAAACTGAAAATAGGTCGTAATAATTAATAACTTAATCGTAAAACTATGCTTTCAAAATTTATTCAACAACTACGGAAAAAGCACAATTTGACG
>CAYXST010000036.1:0-3910 GCA_964467815.1 uncultured Candidatus Saccharibacteria bacterium
TAGTCCTAATAGCCGTTATTGTTATCGGCGCCTTTTTATACAAACCAGCTTCGGAAACGCCTTCTTCTTCGCTGCCGGTAAATGAAACCGGAGCCACTGCCGAAGGAGTTGACAGCGTTATTGAAGCCAATAATCAGTTTGCCTTGGAATTTTATCAACAAATCAAGGACGAGGGAGAGAATATTTTCTTTTCACCTTACAGTATTTCCACCGCTTTGGCCATGACTTATGAAGGAGCCCGCAGCCGAACCGCTCAAGAAATGCAATCGGTTTTCCATTTTCCGGAGGAAGCTAATGTTCGTCAACCGGCCATGGCCAAGATTTACAATCAGATCAACAAAGTAGATAAAAAATATGAACTTAACACGGCCAACGCCTTATGGGCTCAACAAGATTATTCCTTCTTAGAAGAGTATATTAATTTGATCGGCCAGTATTATGGCGGCCGGGTGACCAACCTTGATTTTATTGAAGAAACCGAAAAATCAAGGAAAACAATTAATGATTGGGTAGCCGAACAGACCAAAGATAAGATACTGGATTTGATTCCGGCCGGCGTCCTTAATGCCTTGACTCGTCTAGTCCTGACCAACGCCATCTATTTCAAGGGACAATGGCTGACCCAATTTGATGAAGAAAATACGACCGAGGAAGATTTCAGGGTCAGTCCGGAAAGAACAATCAAAGTGCCGATGATGAGTTTGGCTAACGGAGAAACAGAATTCAATTATCTGGAAACGGAAAATTTACAAATTCTGGAAATGCCCTACGACGGAGAAGAATTGTCTATGTTGATTCTTCTTCCGGAAGAAGACGGTTTATCCGCTTTGGAAGAATCGCTCAATTTAGAAAACATTGACCAATGGCGAAACACGCTCAATCGGCAGTCAGTTAATGTTTTTATGCCCAAATTCACTTTTGAAACCAAGTATTTCTTAGGCCAAACCTTTCAAAAAATGGGTCTGCCGACCGCTTTCTCTAAGCAGGCTGATTTTTCCGGGATGGACGGCACGAAAGATCTTTTTATCAGCAAAGTTATTCACCAGGCCTTTGTTGAAGTCAATGAGGAAGGCACCGAAGCGGCCGCCGCCACGGCCGTGGTTATGGAATTAAAATCAGTCGGACCGTCCATAGCCGTTTTCCGAGCCGACCATCCTTTTATCTTCTTAATTCAGGACAACCAATCAGGCAATATTCTATTCTTAGGCCGGGTGGTTAATCCCAGCCAATAAATTCTCTAATTTAAAAAAGGCAGAATAGTCGCTTAAGGCGGCTTTTTTCTTGCTTTTCGGCTGAATTTCTGGTATTTTAGAGCCATTGGGCCGGTAGTTCAGTGGCAGAATATCTCTTTTGCACAGAGAAGGTCGTGGGTCCGATTCCCACCCGGTCCACCAATCGCAAAAGCGCTTAATATTTCGATTGAAAATTTAATCAATTAAATATATGCAAAGTCATAAACAAATAAATTTTCCTAAGGATTTCTTTTGGGGCGCGGCTACCGCAAGTCATCAAGTCGAAGGGAATAATCATAATGATTGGAGTGAATGGGAAAAATCTGAAAGACGAATAAAATTTTTACAATCCAAAGGATTGATAGAAAAATATGGATTAGAAAATTTTATTTCTGGGAAAGCCGCCGACCACTACAATCGTTTCCGAGAAGATTTTAAAATAGCCAAAGAACTTGGACATAATGCTACGCGATTTTCTATAGAATGGTCGCGAATTGAACCCAAAGAAGGCCATTTTAACGAAAAAGAAATTGAACACTACAAACAAGTAGTCACGACCTTAAAAGAACTTGGGATTGAACCTTTTGTAAGTATATGGCATTGGCCTATCCCAATTTGGTTAAGAAACAAAGGCGGCTGGCAAAACAATAAAATTTCAACTCACTTTGCTCGCTATGCTGAAAAATTATCGGCTTCTCTTGGCAAAGATGTTCAATTTTGGATAACTCTAAATGAACCGGAAGCTTATACAGGCAATTCCTATCTTGCCGGTGTGTGGCCACCCCAAAAGAAAAACTTGTTTGCCTATTTACGCGTATTGCATAATTTAATTAGAGCGCACAGGAAAGCATATGAGGTTATCAAAAAAGTAAATCCAAATTCCAAAATAGGAATTGCAAAAAATAATATTTATTTTGAAGCATATAAAAATAAATTTATAAATCGCGTTTTGAAGAAATTTATTGATTGGTGGTGGAATTTTTATTTTTTGAATTGGATAAAAAACTACCAAGATTTTATAGGATTAAATCATTATTTTCACAATCGTATAAATTTTGGCTTTAATAAAAACGAGAACCAAAAGACTTCCGATATGGGCTGGGAACTTTACCCCGAAGCAATTTATTACGTCTTAAAGGATTTGAAGTGTTATAATAAGCCAATCTATATTACCGAAAACGGGCTTGCTGATGCTAATGATAAAAAACGTGGTTGGTTTATTTTTGAATCGTTGAAAAATATTAGCAAGGCAATTGACGAAGGCGTGGATGTCCGGGGATATTTGCACTGGTCGCTTATGGATAATTTTGAATGGGATAAAGGATTTTGGCCGAGGTTTGGATTATTGGAAATAGATTATAAAAGTCTAGAAAGAAAAATTAGACCTTCAGCAAAATTTTATCGTGATATTTGTGTGGCAAATGGTATTACAGAAAACATTTTAAATAAGCATAAAGAATTGATAAATTGACAAGAACAATAAAGTAGCCGCCAAATTTTCGCCGCCGCTCAAAGCGAAGGCGCGGCGGAAGAAGGGTTCAATAGAATATCCCACATGGACCTTAAGGCAAATCCATCTATTAAATTAAAAATTGTTTATCAAGATAAAAACGTTCTTGCTATTGATAAGCCGGCCGGTTTAGTCGTTCATCCGATTAAACCTGACCAAAACGATACCTTGGTCAATGGGCTCATCGCCTACTATCCAGAGATTAAAGATGTCGGCGACGACTCCTTGCGGCCGGGCATTGTTCATCGTTTGGACAAAGATACTTCCGGTTTAATGGTTGTCGCAAAAAATAATCCGGCTTTTGAATATTTAAAAAATCAATTTCGAGAAAGAAAAGTCGTTAAAAAATATTTGGCTTTAGTCATTGGCCAAGTCAAAGACGATAAAGGGACAATCACCAAATCAATCAGCTTATCTAAAAAAGACCATCGTAAAAGAAGCGCTTTACTAGACGCTAACGCCAAAAAGGCCTGGACCGAATATCAGGTAGCTAAAAGATTCAAAGACTATACTCTTTTGGAAGTTTCCATCAAGACCGGTCGGACTCATCAGATTAGAGTCCATTTAGCTTCTATTGGCCACCCAATCGCCGGCGACAAGCAGTATAAGTTTAAAAGGCGGCCGGAATTGGCCGGATTAAAAAGACAGTTCCTCCACGCCGCCTACTTGAAATTAAAGTTACCCGGTGGTAAGCTGAAAGAATTAAAATCAGAATTGCCAAAAGACTTATGGACAAAATTGATTTATTTAATAAAAAACAATTAAAAGAACTGACGGAAATCAGGCCCGGCTATGTTATCCGGGTTCATCAAAAAGTAAAAGAAGGCGACAAAGAAAGAATCCAAATCTTTGAGGGATTAGTTATTGCCTGCAAACACGGCCGGGGGGTCAACGGGACGATAACCGTCAGAAAAGTCAGTCAGGGAATCGGCGTAGAAAGAATTTTCCCGCTTCATTCGCCGATCATCGAAAAAATAGAAGTGATTAAAAAAAATAAAGTTAGACGAGCAAAACTTTACTATATCAGGCATAAAACAGCTAAAGAGGCGCGCTTAAAAGAAAAAGGAGAGAAGGCAAAATAAGCCCAGGTGGTGGAATTAGGCAGACACGCTACCTTGAGGTGGTAGTGGGCGCAAGCCCTTGCGGGTTCGAGTCCCGCCTTGGGCAC
>CAYXST010000037.1:0-2342 GCA_964467815.1 uncultured Candidatus Saccharibacteria bacterium
CTCTTAGAAATATTCCGAACGCTCTTATTAAACCAAACTAAGGAAACGCCGCCAAACAATCCCATAATCAGAATGGCCATAAAATGGAAAGGGTATTCCAAATCAGGCAGTTCACTGTACAAAACCCAGCCCCATAAAAAACCGCCCAGGCCAAAGCCAAGAGCGCAAACTAATAAATATTTTGCTAAAGATATATTATGATTCATATAAGTATATATTTACTTACTCGCTTGGAAATGAAAATAAATTTTCATTTCTTTCACTCATTGCGTAAATAAAAAATCCCTCCTTTTTTTATTTTACCCCAAAAGGGAAAATTAGACAACATTTCTCAAGGCGTTCCTTTTTTATACGCCCTGAAGGATTGTCTTTTCGGATACATCAACAAGGGCGTGCCTCGAGATTCCACGCCCTCGTCTTTAGCGAGGACGTGGTCGAGAGGGCAACCCTTTAAAAGATCGTCGTATTAGAGATAGAGAGGCATGCACTTTGGCAAAGGGCGTCATCCTCAATATCAACCGTTTAAGCTAATTAAAAAGCCTCGCTGTCTTTTTAACAACGAGGCGCTTATTTGTCTTGGCGGAAAACATATCTCTGAAGATAACCGACAGTGCTCAATATACCGTAGATTGAACCCGTTAAGAGCAAAAGAATTAAGACAAAAAAGAAATAATCTCTAAAGTCGCGTTGCAACAACTTTCCTAAATACTCTGTTAAAAACCACAAACTAATAGCCGTAAAGTAGAAAGCTGTCTTGATTTTGCCAGCCAAATGAGGACTGACATCAAATCCTTTAACAAATCCGATAAGCCAAAACGTTACTAAAAACAATTCAATGGCCAAAATCAAGATAATTAATCCTTTGACGAGAGATAGCCAAACTCCGTTATTCCAGAGCCAAAGTTCTTTAAGGAAATAGGCAAAAAGAGAACAGGTAAACAATTTATCTCTAAATTTATCCAGAGAGCCGCCGACAGAAGTAACAATCTGGTAATGCCGAGCTATCCAGCCGTCTAATAAGTCGGAAACGCCAATGCCAACGGCTAAGAGAAGAATTAACAGATGATTAACGGAATTATCCCAGATAAGCAGGTTAAGCCAAACAGTCAGAATAATGCCCATAGATGTAATCAAATTGGCTAAATTCTGAAATATCGTTTTCATAACTGCCCTCCTTTTGTGATTAAATTTTAAAGGTTCCTATATGAGACGCATTTATTCTTGCTAAAAGTTGCTAAAAGGGCGTCCTTTTAAGGGCGTCCCTTGGAAGTACGCCCTTGGTAACCCTTAAAAGGGCGTCCTTTTAAGGGCGTCCCTTGGAAGTACGCCCTTGGTATTGCTTCCGGTAATATTCCAAGTACTGGCCGGATTTTAAAGGTTGCCACCACTGAGGATTGTCTCTATACCACTGAATGGTCTTGACCATCGCCTCTTCAAACTGGTAACGGGGATGCCAGCCCATTTTCTGTAACTTAGTTGAGTCCAGGGAATAGCGGCGGTCGTGGCCGGGCCGGTCCTGAACATATTCAATATAACTCTCGTCCTTGCCCAGCTGTTCTAAAATGATTTGAGTAATTTCTAAATTGGTTTTCTCATTGCCGCCGCTGATATTATAAATCTCGCCGAGCTGACCGTGATGCAAGACAAAATCAATCCCAGCGCAGTTATCCATGACATAAAGCCAATCGCGGATTTGCTGGCCGTCGCCATAAACGGGCACTTTCTGACCTTCTAAAAGATTGGTCGCAAAAAGAGGAATCAGTTTTTCGGGATATTGCCGCGGCCCAAAATTATTTGAGGAACGGGTAATCAAAACGGGCAAACCAAATGTCTGATAATATGCCCGAACCATTAAATCAGCGGCTGCCTTGGAAGCAGAATAGGGACTGTTCGGCCGCAAGGGACTTTCTTCAGTAAAAGAACCTTCTTCAATACTGCCATTAACTTCATCGGTCGAAATCTGAATGAATCGCTCAATTTGATACTTTTTAGCTGCTTCCAGCAAGTTTTGAGTGCCTAAAACATCGGTTTTAACAAAACTTTGAGGGTCAAGAATTGACCGGTCAACGTGACTTTCAGCGGCAAAATTCAATATTGCCTCGGGTCGCCGCGAAACTATTCGGTCGACTGTCTCCTCATCGCAAATATCCCCTTTGACAAAGGCATAATTAGGATTATTTTCTATATCGCGCAAATTTTCCAGATTGCCGGCGTATTTTAAGGCATCTAGATTAATAATCTTGTAATCCGGGTATTTATTGAAAATATAGTGAATAAAATTGGAGCCGATAAAGCCGGCTCCTCCAGTGATTAATAATTTCATAAAAAGGGCGTACTTTTGA
>CAYXST010000037.1:2442-3807 GCA_964467815.1 uncultured Candidatus Saccharibacteria bacterium
CTTTTGAGGGCGTCCCTTGGAAGGACGCCCTTATAAAGCCCAAGCCAATTCCACTTTTCGGCTGGTTTCTTTAAACTGGCCAAAGGAGGTAATATTGGCCATATCCGTAGAAGTAGTGTAAGTGGTAGTATAAGTGCATTCCAAGCTAATATCAAGAGCCACATCGGAAAAAGGACACTCGTCTGTTCCTTTTCTAGCCTCGTACAAACATCTTTCAGCGCCGCTTTCAGCGGCGTAATAGGCGACTACCGAATTGCCCGTCTGGCCGGACATCTTTAATTGGCTGACCGCCAGAAAAGAGATGCCCAATCCGATAACCAATAACTCGCTCAAAAGCAAAACAGCCAAAAATATGGAAATAGCCCCTCGTTGTTTAAAAATTATTTTTCCCATCATTTATTCAAACGACCTTGAAGACAAGGTGCTTTGTAAATTAATCTCTGTTTCTCCCTCGGCCCTGCCTCCGTTGGCTTTTACTTTCATAACCAAAGTAACCGCTCCGCGAACCGGTTGAGAGAAGCTTCTTCTGATATAGAAAGAGCCGGTGACTTTTAGGTCAAACGGGTTCAAATCCTGCCAGACGCCGCCGTTTACCTGACGCTGCAACTTTTGACTGTTAAAGCGATAATCAACGTTCTCGCCTTTGGCGTTGGTGATGCTCAAAGAAGACTCATTTTCGCCGCTGGACGAATCAATCGTACTCATTCTAATCTCCTTACTGACTGATTCCAAAAGATAGCGGGCCGTTTCTTGGCCCTCCTGAAGAGCAAATCCCTTTCGCTGACTCTTAATCACCGAAACGGCCGTAGCCGACATAGCCACAACAACTAAACTAAAAACAGCTAAAGCAACGAGAAGCTCAACGAGAGTGAAACCCTTATTTTTCATTTCCAATTCCATAATCTGTCTTCAACAATTAAAGTTGAAGTGCTTTGCCCTTTTATCCGCCAACTGACTTCAGCAACCGCCTTAACCTCATTATCAGAAATCTTAGTCAAAGTTATTTTGCGATAAAAAGCCGAATTATTACCGGAATCATATTGATAAAGGCCGGTGCCGCTATCAAATTTTAAGGGATTGCCAGCGTAAGCCGTTAAATCGGCGCTGTTATACTGAACTTGATAATTGCCGTCAGCAACCGCATTGTACCAATTGTCCCATTCTATATTAGCCTGACGCATATCTCTGATAACTTCAACTCCTTCTTGGGCCAAGCCAGAAGCAATTAATCTCATCTTGCTTAAAGCCGGCCCCTTTAAAGAGATATTAGCCAAACTTAAAATCCCGACCAAACCAACGGCCACGATAAAGGTGGCGATAATTACCTCTAGCAAACTGAATCCCTTTTGGTGATGATTAAACATA
>CAYXST010000038.1:0-3494 GCA_964467815.1 uncultured Candidatus Saccharibacteria bacterium
GGTCAACCCCGCAAAAGCCCTATCTTTTGAAAGACGACCATTCCAAATTAGGCTTTCTCTGCTTCATTATTCTTTCGACCAAACCTATGGTCTTTTCAGTAAACCATTTGTCGCCCAAGAAGCGGTCAAATTCTTTCCGGCGATGAATGTCTGACCCGCCTGCTTGAATCAATCCGTATTTTCTTGTCAGTCTGGCCATTGCCCTCATATCCCGTCTGATCCCTTCAAAACCCCTGTCAATTCCCGGCCGGCCAAAAACAATTTCCGCGCCATCAAGCCGTTTCTCTTTAAAAAACTTTTCAATCAAAGGCAAACTGACGATTTCTTTACTAAAAGTCCAATGGGCCAGAATCGCCAAGCCGCCTGCCTTCCTGATTAACTCAACAGTCTCGTCCATATCTTTCAAATACGAATGTTCTACAAAAACTTTATTAAAAAACGCATCCTCGCTTAAAAACAACTTGTAAGGATACTGGTCTCTTGTTGCTCTCAACATCTCTTTGTGTTTTTGCCTCGCCCTTAAGTCGTATTTGGAAGCTTGAACCATTTTTTTTATCAAGCCATTGATAACTTCTTTGTTCTCTTTTCTTCCTTCTAAAGCGGCGGCGATATGGCTTCGACCCACGGTTTCTCCTTGAGCCTGGTTCAAACAATCCTGAATCGTAATTTTTAACCCAAGTTTTCTCATATTTTCCACCATCTGTTCCATTCTTAAATGCCTGCCTCGTCTGACTTTCTGGCAATGGTAATTAAGGCTTTTGTAAAAAGGATTGACAAAAAGGCCAACAATATGAAAATTGCTGGTAGGTTTCCCGCCAAGCTCCTTGGGCAGGCCCGAGCTTAATTCGCAACCGATAATCCAATTAACTTTTTTGTTTTTCCAGTTGTTTAACTCCCTGACAATGTTTTCGTTGGGCAGATAATCGTGGTCGGTAAAAGCGATAACTGAAATCCCTTTTCGGGCGCAAAGATTCAAAATCTGCCGGTGACTTAGCTCGCCGTCTGAAAGCTTGGTATGGCAATGAAGCGTTTGATACATTGTCTTATCTTAACCGATACTTAATAATAGTCCAAATCCAGATAAAGCTGTTATAGGTCAGCATATTTTTGCCACCCGTAAATCCAGTTTTTTAAAATCTTCAAGGTTAATCATTTTAATTTGAGGGTTCACGACCCAACCATGAACTTAACAGGTTATCGTCAAAAAACAAAACGTATAAGAATGTTCCCAACACAGCATGAGACAAGGCCAACCAAAGCTGCCAGCGTTATTGCCGCAATAACCGCTCCGGAAACGAAGACGGTTTCTCTGATAAAAAATCTCGTTGGATAAAGCCCTAACGACTTAATCCTCAAACACAGTACCGATAACCCGATTAATAAATCAAGCCCTCCCTAAATAGACAAATAGCACCTTGTCTTATAAAAAGGCGCCAGGAGCAAAAGAGATAAAATAATAATCAGAATTGCCATATTTATATTATATTCAACGAAGCAAGACGTCACAGATATTTATTGATAAACCCCGTATATCTAAACAAGGCCTTCAAATTCTCGCTTTTAGGCAAGATATCCACCAATTCCTTTTTTGTCACCCATTTAAAATCCGAATGTTCTTTACTTAAAATAACTTTGCCACGAGCATAATCAGCCAAAACAATGCTTTCTATTGACCATTTTTCCCCAAAGGATTCTCCCCAAAGGCCAAAAATTCTGTTAATCGTTATCAGGATTCCTGCCTCTTCTTTTGCCTCACGGAGTGAGGCTTGAAAAGGCTGTTCTCCGAAATTAATTCCCCCGCCCGGCAAATCCCAATAACCAGCATCTTCAATATCACCGGGACTTCGCTTTAAAACCAAAAATCTGTTTTTCTTCTTGATTAATACGTGAATTCCCGCGCAAAAGTTTTTCATATAATTACGGTTGTAATATTAACTATCTAAGACACTTCCAAGTCGGTCAAATTTCTAAATCCCTCCGTACCCGCGTAATAACGTAGCCATGACTATGCTATTACGTAGGTCATAATTTAAAAATTTCTTTAATCCTTTGAGTATTGCCGATCTCTTCGGCTACTACTAATCTTAATTCGTTATCGGACAAACCGAAAAATCGCTTTAAAATCTCTATCTCCGTCTCACAGTCGTAAGGATGAACCCAAATACTTTTTTGTAAAGGGTAAAATCCTAATTCTTTCAACTTCCCCCTGAACGCTTCTCGATAACTCTTTTTAAGTTGGGCTATATCAAAAATGGCCAATCTCCATTTCCTATCCCAATGCCTTGGACGATTAATTTTTAGGTCATTGATCTGTAAAAAACCTGCTTTCATTTTCCCCTCTTTCGTTAAACTGATATAAATCTGAGGGCCCTGCAATTTAATATCGATCAGTCCTTGCCTTTTTAAATTATGGAAAGTATCAAAAACTCTTTTCTTAGGATATTTTCTCCAACGTCGATAATGCCGCCAAAGATTGATTCCAAAATAAGGAGAGGTTGCCGCTATGCACACCGCTCCCGTTATCAATAACCAGTAAAGAATATCTTTAGTAATCGCTGATCGCGGCTTCCTAAAATAGTATTTGTATTTTCTCAACCCCATAATTGTCAACTAACTTTATTTACTCGCTATTTTACGATTATACCACGATTCCATTATCAACGTAATAACTTAGCCATGGCTATGCTATTACGCAAGAATGGACTGGTATAATTAAGGTTGCAGGATGTCTTCTGTCCGGCCGTTAACAGAAATAACAACGCTTTTTACCGTTGGAAATTGCTTTAGGGTTTGGGTAATTTGAGATCTGATTGCCGACACCCGACAGGATCCTCCCATCTGGAATTCCATTTGCTCGTCAAAATCAACCTGGGCAATTTCGTTTTCAATCACTAGTTTTTGAATCTTGACTCCGGAATTGATACTGGTGAAAAATCCCTGTCCCTGCTCTTTGAAAGTTGGGCCTGACAGCAATAACTCCAAAGCCTTTCTCGCCACGGCCTGAGTTTTGGAAATCACTCTCTCAACCGGAAAAACTTTGTTGCAGGAAAACTCGGGGTCAAGATTGCTGTTATTGAAAAAGATTTTGATGGTTGTTATTGTTTCTGGCTCGGGAAAACGGATAGGCATGGCAATTTTCTCGTCATTTTCAGGCAAACCAGAAGGATTGTCTTTTTGCAAAACTAAAGTCCCTCCGCTACTTTCAGGCAAAGAAGAAAGCTCAATTACGGCTTTAAAGGGCACAAAATCAGTGGTCATCCAGTCTGCTTGGGCTTGAGCAATGGCAACAGCTAACTCTTTTCCGTCTTTGTCTAAAAGCTTAACTGGAAAAGATGCTTCAAAATACCAGCTTCCCCTAGCTTGTCCTTCTATTATCAAAGGGAAAGAAATAATCTGGTCTGACTCGAGATTATCAATTTTAACATTTTCTGTTTCAATTTTGCCGCATCCTTTGGCAGGCTCTGACGCCAAAGGCGCGCCGTGCTTTACCCATT
>CAYXST010000039.1:0-3371 GCA_964467815.1 uncultured Candidatus Saccharibacteria bacterium
TGCCGCCAGAATATCCTCGGACAATTTATTACTATTATTACCGAGGGCCGATCTACAGCGTTATCAGACCATATGAATACGTGGTCTATGATAGCTGGTGGGACGATACTTGGTACACAGGCTGGCGCGCGAGTATTCATGTGCAAACATATCCGGTTTATCGCTATCACTGGCGGCCAGTACCGCGACCAATCCATATTCATCACCGTTACTACGATGATTCCCCGATTATTATTCGCGATTTACCAAAGCCACGAGAGCCGGTGCGATACACTGAAACCCAACGCCGTCGGCCAGAGGCATCGCGGAGTCGACTGGATACAATGCGGCCAAAGTCGGAATCTTCTGTTAAGATTCAAAAAGAACGTAAAATTGAATCTGATGTTTCGCGAGTGCGTATTGTCCAGCCCGAGCGGAAAGAAGTGCCGCCAAGACAGCAATCCGTAATTAAGCAACGACGAGTGCTGTCGTATCAAACACCAATGCGTTCTGAATCGCCAGCTCCAGCGTCTTCGCGTTCGCAAACCATAAAACAGCGCCGCGTTGAATCATCATCTTCGTCAGCACCAGCAAAAACTAGTGACGACGAAGAAGAGCAGAATCGCAAAAAGCGCCGGCGGTAAATAGAATAACCAATTATTAGGATACCCAAAAACGGTATCCTAAATTTTTTTGTTAAAAAAGCTTGACAAAGCTTGATTTATTTGTTAGGCTCAAAATAGCTATTTAATAATTAAATATAATAAAAAAATAGGAGGTAGCTGAAATGCCAATGGAATTGATGATTGAAGTTGGTAGACTTCACCCAAATCCGCGCAACAAAAATGTCCACACAGATGAGGATATTAATAAGTTATCTGCGACAATTGGAGCTTATGGCTTAATAAATCCAATCTCTGTGCGGCCCTTAGGCGGAGAACAACTTCAGATTATTTCTGGTGAAGGACGATTGTTAGCAGTCAAAAAGCTTGGTTGGAACAAAGTTCCGGTTCGGCTTTTTGAGGAATTTGATGAAATAATGGTAGATGGAATGCGATTGGCAGAAAACAAGGTTCGTGTCTTTGACTTTCTTGCCGAATGCCAAGAGTTTGCTAATTTGCACCGACTCGGCAAAAACATTCCGACTTTAGCAAGAGAGTTTGGAGAATCAGCTACAATGATTAGTGAAAAAGTTGGCATAGGTTATATGCCCAGTGAAATTATTGAACGCCTAAGAGAGGGACGGCCTATTTCTAACGGTAAACTTACATCGTGGCGATCAAGTTATATCAGCCGATTGTTGCGGTTACGCATTCTAAAAACAGGTTGTTCGTTTGATGGAGGTTTTGTTCAGAAAGGCGACACGCAAGACTATTCTGTTTATGAATATAGCGAAATTAGACGGGCAGTGGAAATTTTTAATTCTGATAAAGATTTGTCCGAGCTTAAAGAATATATTGCTGAACGTCGCTTAGAGATAGAAGAAGAACAAAGAGAACAAATTCTTCAGTCTGAGCTCAAAGCCCAACTAGTTGAAATTCAAGAAAAGCAAGAAAAAAAGCTAGAAGAGCTAAAAAACGAAATGGGCAGAGAAAAACAGGGCGAACTCGAAACTGCTTTAACTGAAGCGCGTCAGCTTCGCGAAGAAAAAGCTAAGATTGAAGCAGAGACTCCGCAAAAACTTAAAGCTTTGCGTCAAAGTTTATCCAAGGTTCACCAAGAAGAGCTTCGTCGCAAAGACGAGTCTTCCAGTAACCGCCTTACCAGTTTACAAAAGCAACTCGACCAAACTCGTCAAGAACGCGACCAAGCTTTTAGCAAAGCTCGCCAGGAGCTTAAAAAAGAATTTGATCGCGAACTGCGCAAAACTAAAGCTCTTGCTGATGAGCAAAAAACTGAAGCAGAAAAGCGGCAGACTCTAATTGATGAGCTCCAGTTAGAATTTAATCAAAAAGTAGCAGGGCGAGAAAGGGAAATTGAAGTTCAGTTTCAGACACAGCTTGAGGAAAGCCAGCAAGCCATTGAAAATCTACTTGCTGAGCAAAAACGTTTTCAAGTAGAGACGAAAAGCTTGCAAGAAGAGACAGAATTTTATTCTGCTGAAATTGCCAACTTAAAAAAAGAGCAGGAAAAAGCAATATCTGAAAAAGATAAGCTTATTGTTGCCAAAGATGAAGAAATCAAACGCTTAATTGTTGAGATGGACACGGTTCGTGAGGGGATAACTGAAGAGGAAGTAAAAAAGCGGGTAGCAGAGTATCAAACGCAATTGGGCAAAGAATACGAGGAGCGCAAAAAAGCACTCGAGCAGTATTATGCCCAACGGGAAGAAAAACTCCGTATTAAGACTGAAAAAACAGTTGACGACGCCATAGGCCATTTTATGAAGGTTTGTGGCGAAATGGATGCCTCTATCCGTAATCTTGTTTATAGCTTGTTAGAGCATATGCGCGAGGATCAAGTGCGAGATGTGGCAATACGAGCAGAATGGCTTTATCGCAAGCTTTTGGAAGTAGGCGAGGTTTTAAAGGACAAGATGGATGAACGCAAAGAAACGCATCCATCTGAAGTAACTGAAATTGCATTGCCAAAATAAAGGAGGGATAAGAAATGGCACGAAGAGCAAGAACCTTAAGTGGCCCAAGCGTAAGTATGCTCGATCTTTATGGGGTTTATACAAGTCAACCCAAAATTGGTTCAAGCGTTACTTTGCCTCTGCAAGTCGGACAAGAAGGTGCCATAGTAGAGGCTGTGCCAACGCTTAGAAATTTAGCCTGGCATTTTGGCCTATTCGAGGCAGTAACCGAACAAGTGCGCTTAAATATTCTTCATAAAATTCCATTAGGCGAGGAGAATATAAAGGCGCTGGAATGGTATCGGAAAAGCGTAATCTTTGAACGGATGTATGTCATGCCATTGCGTCGCGAGCTGGAAGCAAGCGAACAATATCCATTCTGGTTTTATTGCGTACCGCGCGGGGAGGTATTTACAAAAGATGAGGTCACGGGTGAGCTCAAAATTAGTGGAGCTGGAGAAATGCCCCTGACGCTTCTACCCAAAAAAGCAGAAATGGCTAGAGTGCGCTATAGAGTAGAAGAGCCAGTGTTATATGTTTTGGCTGCACAAATTGGCTGGCTGATTACGCGACTAAGTTATCAAAGGAAATTTTTGTCGTGTAAAGAAGCCATAGCCGCTCTTGGAGACTGGTTAAGATATTTAATGCCAGGGCCCAAGTCTTTAGTAGAAGAAAAAATTGCTGGCATCTTGCCAGCTTAACCAAAATTGGGTTGTTAAGATTATTCTTGACAGCCCTTTAATTTTTCCCTATTATAGTTTATATGACTCAAAAAGCAGAAGAATATTTAAAAGGTTGGCAAAGGTGTAAAGCTGAT
>CAYXST010000040.1:0-3343 GCA_964467815.1 uncultured Candidatus Saccharibacteria bacterium
AAATAAGGGCGCGTAGCTCAGCTGGAAGAGCATCGGTCTCCAAAACCGAAGGCCGCGGGTTCGAGTCCTGCCGCGCCTGCCCGGTTTTTGTCTAGACTTTTGGTTTAGGCAAAAAATCAATATTCTCCTTTAGCGGACAGAAATTCGATAATAAAACAAAAGAATCAATAAAAAGTTAATTAATTATGGACACAAAAAATCTGCCTAATCATATTGTTATTATTCCGGACGGCAACCGGCGCTGGGCTAAACAAAAAGGTTTAGCTCCTTGGCGCGGTCATTTGGTTGGCGCCGAAAAAATCAAAGAACTGCTTCAAGCATCTCTTGATTTAGGAATAAAATGTATTTCTTTTTGGGTCGGTTCTTATGAAAATTTGACCAAGCGTTCCCAAGTAGAAATCAATGTCCTTTTTCGAATATACCAGAAATATTTTCATCAATTAGCTCAAGACAAAAAGACCCACCAAAACAAAGTTAAAGTCAATGTTTTTGGCCGCTGGCCGGAAATTCTGCCGGCCAAAGCCAAGCAATCGGTTAAAGAAGCTATTCGGGCGACTCAAAATTATAACCGGTTGTTTCTTAACTTCTTTATCGCTTATAACGGCACAGATGAACTGCTAGCCGCTATCAGAGGAATTGTTAAAGAAGGAAGAAAAGATAAAAATTTAAAAATCACGGCTGATTTATTGAAAAGACATCTTTGGTCCGGTCAATTGCCGCCGGTCGATTTTTCGATTCGGACCGGCAGCCAAAATGATCCTCATAACAGCGTTGGTTTTATGATGTGGCATTGCGCTAATAGCCAGTTGTATTTTACTAAAGAATTTTTTCCTGATTTTGGGGAAAAAGAACTTGTTAAAGCAATTAATGATTTTCAAAAAAGAGAAAGGAGACAAGGCCGGTAAACAATCAATACCTGCTATTGTATATGAACAGTTCTTTAATCAGTCGTTTAATTGAAAAAGGATACCTCAAAGACGAATTGATTATTAAGGCCTTTAAGGAAATTAAACGGACTGATTTCGTTCCTGAAGAAATAGTGAAGAGCAAAGGAAAAGATTTTATAGCTAATTACAATGCTCCTTTATCTATTGGCTATGGCCAGACCATTTCCCAACCCTTAACGGTTGCTTTTATGCTGGAATTGCTCCAGCCCAAGCCCGGCGATAAAATTTTAGACATTGGCTCCGGTTCGGGCTGGCAGACAGCCATGCTTTGCCAGCTCGTCGGTCCGAAAGGCTTTGTTTACGCCATTGAGCGAATTCCGGAACTGAAAGATTTTGGTCAAAACAATGTCCGGAAATACAATTTTACCAATACGGAATTTATTTGCGGCGATGGCTCAAAGGGCCTGCCTGACAAGGCGCCTTTCAATAAAATAATTGCCGCTGCTTCGGCCAAAGAGATGAGTCCGGCTTGGAAGGAGCAATTAGAAAGAAAAGGTCGTTTGGTCGCTCCGCTCAACAAAAGCATTTGGCTGTTGGTCAAAAAAAGCAAAAATAAATTTGAAGAAAAAGAGTATCCGGGTTTTGTTTTTGTTCCCCTGATTAAAAATGGAAATCATTAATCAGAAAAAATTTACTTTATTTTTAGTTGTTGTTATTTTGTTGATTTTTGGTTTAATCAGCTTTTTTTATATTAGATACCAAATAATTACTCCCTTAGAAGCCGATAGCCAAAAACAGTCATTCGTTATTGAAAGAGGAGAGAGTCTGAAGGAAATCGCCACTAATTTGAAAGAAGTTAAATTAATCAGAGATAAATTTTTATTTGAATATTATGTTCTCTATAAGGGTTGGGGAGCGCGTTTGCAGGCCGGTCAATACGAACTTAGCCCTTCTTTTAATATTCCTCAAATAGCTCAAAAAATAGCTGAAGGGAAAACTACTTCCAATGGAGTAACTATAACTATTCCCGAAGGATTTAATTTAAAACAAATTGACGCGCGATTAGCTAAAGCCGGCTTGATTGAAGAAGGGGAATTGCTCAAACAGCCGCAATTAGAAGGATATTTATTTCCCGACACTTATTACTTTAGTCCAACTGAATCCTTGGATGGAATTGTTGCCAAAATGAAGGCTAATTTTGAACGAAAGATAGGCCAGGGATTGAAAGAAGAAATAGCCAACCAGGGGAAAAGCATTGAAGAAATTGTTATTATGGCCAGCTTGTTGGAAAAAGAGGTTTCCAAAGAAGAGGACAGGCGATTGGTTTCGGGAATATTCTGGCAGCGGCTTGAAGACAATTATCCTTTGGAATCTTGTGCGACTATCGCTTATATCCTCGGCGTTGATAAATGGCGCTATACAGCGGCTGAAACTAAATCTGATTCTCCTTACAATACTTATCAGAATATCGGTTTGCCGCCCGGACCAATCTGTCATCCAGGCTTATCGGCTATTAAAGCGGCGGTTTATCCCCAAGCCAGCCAGAATTATTTCTTTTTATCCAAGCCGGACGGAGAAACAGTTTTTAGCCAGACCCTTGAAGAACATAATCAGAATAAATCCAAGTATTTACAGTAGGTTGGTTTTGGGGTTATAATATAAGCAGGTCATTTCTACCCCTAATCCATTTTGAAAACGGAGTTCCGAATCTTAAAAACGACTTAATTTTCTAAGTTCCTCCACTATATTTTCAAAATGGATTAAGGGTAGGAATGAGAAATGGAAACTATATCTTTAAAGACTGTTTTAGTTTTTCCTTTGTTTGTTTCTTTAATTTTTTTCTCCGGTTGCGCCAGAGAGGAACAAACGGAAAAAACAATTATGCCTCGAGAATCAAATAAAAAAGTAGCCATGCTCATTGCTTTTACTGATTTTAAAGATGAGGAATATTTTGTTCCTAAAGAAGTTTTAGAAAAGGCCGGTCTGGAAGTTGTTACGGTAAGTAATTCTAAAAGGACGGCCCAGGGAGTTAGCGGCGGTCAAGCCCCAATTGATATTTCTTTAGACGAGCTTAAAGTCGCTGATTATGATGGGATTGTTTTTATTGGTGGGCCGGGTGCTTTAAAAAATCTTGATAATCAAACCTCTTATCAAATCGCCCAAGAAGCAGTTGAGCAAAATAAGATTTTAGGAGCCATTTGTATTAGCCCGGTTATTTTAGCCAAAGCCGGCGTCCTTCAGGGCAAAAAAGCGACGGTTTGGTCAAGTCCCTTAGATAAAAGTCCAGTCAAAACCCTTCAAGAAAACGGGGCAAATTATCAAGAAGAAGATATCGTGGTTGATGGCGAGGTTATTACCGGCAATGGTCCGGCAGCCGCAGAAAAATTTGGTCAGGCGATTGTTCAGCGCTTGACTAGCTCTTCAGAATAAGCTAACATTGAATTAGAATTGAGTAG
>CAYXST010000041.1:0-2926 GCA_964467815.1 uncultured Candidatus Saccharibacteria bacterium
GGTTAAAGTCCCTTCGCTGACTGCTCCGCCACCACCGGGCGTAATCGCTGAACCGGTTGTGTAGTTGCCGTAATCAACGCTGTTGATGACATAAACGGAATCCCAATCGTAGCCCTCGCTAACAAACTCTTCAGCGGTCATATTCAGATGCTGTTTGGTGCCGATATCGCCGTCAGGAATCAGTTTGTAAACCGCTCCGTCGGGGATGCTGTCGCCGTCATTATCCGGATAGACCAGCTCGGAAGTCGTATAGCCGGCTACTGTGTCAGCTGAAATGGTCTGAATATTGCCCCATTCCAAGTGTCCGTAGCTTTCAAATACCTCCGGGTTGAGGATTAATCTCTTGAATGTTTTTCCGTTAATCATTTTAACGATAAAAACATCGTAAGGGTAATAAACCGCATCGCCTTCGGTAAATTCAGCGTCCGGGCTGACAATATCACCATCAACAACCGCGGCCATAGTCGCCATTGGCGCTAATAAAGCGACGCCGGACATCCAAGCAGCCGTTGTGATGGTCGTAAAAATCGAAACCGATTTTTGTATATTTTTACTCATTTAATTTATTGTATCTTCTGAGATTGGCTAATTCACATGCTATTAGACAACCTCATTCGACCTAATTTTCTTTTCAGCCGTATCGACCCTTTGTTTCGAGTCCGAGAACGGTTCTCGATCACCAAGGACAGCTCTTGAAATTGCAATCGCCTAAGGCGACCGGCCAAAAGACCTGTTCTTGAAATTACGACTGACCTATTATTATTAACTTAAACCTGCCCGATTGTCAAGAAATTCCTAATTATATAGGAAACTCGACCGATTCTTGATTAATCGGACTCTCCATATTTTATAACACAAAATAAAAGGTTTTTAAATATCTTTAATGTGGATAACCTATTTTTCAATATGATTAACTTCAGTAGTGGTAGTCGTCCCTGATTCTGATTCTTCCAGGAAAATAAGGGTTTCTTCGTCAGGCGTGGTCGTGGCCTCTTCTTCGGCTATTGCCTGGTTTTCTCCGGTCAAAACGGCCAAAATCTGGTTGTCAATCTCTTCAATGGCTTTTTCAGCTTCGGCCAAATCATTTTCAAGCTCGGCCGGCGCTTCTCCTTTGGTTTTACCCAATTCTTCCTTAATTTTCTTGGTTGTTTTGGCTACGGTAATAGCCCTTTCTTTATCCATTTTAACCGCGTAAACGCTGGCTCCGAGCAAATTATCCTTTAATTCATTGACTATTTCTTTGGCTTTCTGGCTCTTTTCTTCCTCCGGAGAAAGAGGGTTGCCGGTGACATTGGCCAATTCTTCCAGACGGCGGCCGGCAAACTCTATCTGGAGCTGGGTCCGGTTATTATCTGAAGCGATTCTTGATTGAAATTCTTCGCCTATTTTTTTGACCGAATAGAGGGTTTCGCCGGGCAAACTGGACTGGGCCGCTTTGACTAAAAGCCAGGGGCCAGCCATGAAAATAAGTAAAAGGCAGAGAGCTAAAGCGACCGGCTGCAGTTCTAATCCTTTTAACCAATTGAAAAAGCCGAACGCCCGCAGGCCTTTGTCATCTTCTTCGTTCAGCTGATTAACTAGATTATGGCGTGTCAAATCCAGCCATTCCGAAGAGGGCTGAATTTGCTTTAATTGTTTAATTTTCTTAATTAAGTCTTTATTATTCATCTCTATATATTATGACGTATAAAGCCCTGTTTTATTACATTAATTTCTCAAAAATCTTTTAAAAAAGGGCGTACTTTTAAGGGACGCCCTTGGAAGGACGCCCTTTTAAGGGCGTACTTTTAAGGGCGTCCCTCAAAAGGACGCCCTTAAAGCTTCTTTTTTAAGCTATTAAGGGCCCGATGGATTAAAACCCTCACTGTTCCCTCCGGTTTTTCAATAATTTGAGAGATTTCTTTGGGAGAAAAATCGTCCAGATAACGCCAGATAAGGATATTCTGATGCTCGCCCTTCAGCTTAGATAAGGCCTTTTTAATTTCAACCATATCCGAACTTAAGCTCATTTTTTCGTTTAAGTCGGTTTTATCGGGAATTTTGGTTAAAAGACTGTTTTCCTCCGGATCAACAATTAATTCAGTCCGCGACTTCTTTCGATAGAAATCAATCACCAAATTATTGGCTATCCGATAGAGGAGGGCTCGGGGATTGTCAATTTTTTCTTTTTTGTCGGTCAAATTCTGCCAAAATCTAAAAAAAGCTTCTGAAGTTAAATCTTCGGAATCTTGGGGCGAGCTGACTTTCAGGCAAATAAAACGATAGAGTCGCGGCGCGTATTGGTCGTAAAATTTTACAAACTGACGCTTTTTCACAATTGAAACTGCTTAAGTTTATCTCCTTTCTTAGCCATAAAAACATTAGCTTCCAATAGAGAACCAAACACTCCGGCATCTATCCAATGCCCTTTGGTTTTTTGGTATGTCATTGTCCCTTCCCGAACGTAAAAATTATTCAAGTCGGTAATTTCGTATTCTCCCCGGGCTGAAGGATTTAGTTTTCTGATTATATCAAAAACCCGCCTGTCATACAAATAGAAGCCGGTGACTATCCAATTGGTCGGCGGCCGCTTCGGTTTTTCAATAATTTTGGCTATCTTATCGCCTTTTTTATTGAATTTAACCACTCCGAATCTTTCCGGGTCAGATACCTGTTTAATGATAACTTTGGCTCCTTTTTCTTGTTTTTCAAAATCGTCAACCGCTTTTTTCAAACTATCTTCAAAGATATTATCGCCTAAAATCAGGGCGATTCCCTCGTGGTCGGCGAAATCTTCGGCGATAGCCAAGCCATGGGCAATTCCTTTGGGTTCTTCCTGAATATCATAATTCAAATCCACTCCCAATTGCTTGCCTGAACCCAATAAATCCAGTAATTGGCCGGCGTGGCCCGGGCCGGAAATAACTAAAATTTCTTTAAGGCCGGC
>CAYXST010000042.1:0-2902 GCA_964467815.1 uncultured Candidatus Saccharibacteria bacterium
ACGGTCAGATTGCCGCCAATATAGTGGGAGCCGGTCGTCGTGGCGTTAAGGCCAATGAGCAAATCACCAGCCAGCATATTATTGGCTGGATTTACGTTACCAATAATTAAATAACCAGTAGTGGTAGCGTTGCCATTGAAATTAACATTACCATTAACATCTAATTGGTAAACAGGATTGCTGTTATTAAGGCCGAGATAGCCCTGGTTATTGACCGCCAAGATTCCCTGGTTGGTTGTCGTGGCGATCTGGAAGAGATTATCAACGGCCTTTGAGCTGTTAATGACTAATTGGTAATTGGGAGTGGTTGTGGCAATGCCGATTCTTCCATAATTATCAATATACAACTTTGAAGTGTCGGCATTGTCGGTCAGATTAACCAAAGGGCCGGCTCCGGCCAGTTTGAAAAGTAAATGGGTTTCAGTTGAAGAAGCGGTCAGGTTGACGCTCGGCGAAGTGGAAGAGGCGTTGATGATTATATTGCCGCCGTCGGCAATAGAAAAAACGGAAGTGTCGCCGTCTTGAAAATCAATTAAATGGCCGGTTGAATTCTGTCTGACGGTTAAAACAGTATCAGTGGTTGTGGCGATAAATTGGCTGGAGGTAGCCGTCAATAAATCGGCTATACTGACCGTGCCGGAGAAAGCTTGACTGCCGGTGGTCGTGGCGTTGCCGGAAAGCAAAGTATCGTTAGTCACGGTTAATTGAGCAATGGTGGTAGTAGATAAGGTGCTAGTAGCTGAAGTAAAAGTGCCGGAGGTAGAAATATTGCCAGTGCTCGGGTCAACAGTAAAAGAACCAACTGTTAGATTGGAGCCGCTGACAGTTAAACCGGCCGCAGCGCTAACACTGTCATTGAAGGTAGCTGCTTCGCTAAAGGTAGCCGTTGAATAAACGTCAAAGAGAGTCGTCGTATCTCTGGTATTGCCGAAAACGGCATTGTCCTGAACAGACAAAGAACCGCCCAAAGCTCCGGAGCCGGTCACGTTCAAGGTGGTTAAAAGAGCGTGACCGCTTACTTGCAGGCCGGTCGAGGGAATGTATGTCGGCGCGTAACTGGGAACGGTGTAATCTATCTTTGAAACAATTTGATTGCCCAAGGTGGTGATTCTTTGGTCCAAAAGAGTGATTGATTGATTCAGTTCGGTCAGGTCGGTTGATTGAATGGTTTCGGTCAGGCGAGTGATTTCGGTGACTTTTTCCTGGGTAATCTGTTTGATTTGGGTAACTTCCCTGGTGGTAATTTGAGAAGCTGGTTCTTTTGCTCCTTCTTCCGCTTCTTTTTCCTTGATAACGATTTTCCCGACAATTGGCAATGGTTCTTCAACCATTCTTTCTAAATCATAGCCGGGAATTAAAAACTCGGCTACTTTTAAATATGCCTGGCCGAGCTTGTTTTTAAGAAATTGGTTGGCGGCGGTGATTTTTTGGGAAAGATTTTGGTTAAAATAGGAGATATTTTCTAAAAAGCTGGCTCTCCCCTGGCTAAAAACGTTTTGAGTGTCTCGCAAAGAAGAATTGACTCGTTTAAGAACGATAGTCAAACTTTGAGCCGTTTTTTGACTGATATCGGATAATTTGGTCGGTATATCGGATAGACTATCGGATAAATAATTTGTAGTTGTTTTGACAGCCGAAGAAAGGGATTGGGGCAAATTGGTTAAAAATTGCTCTGTTTGATATTGCTTGGTCCTCCCCCACTGGCAGATTAATCGGGGGAGCGCTCTGATTTGATAAGATAAGGTCTCTGCTTCAATCAAGGAAGAGTTAAACGCCTTATCCGCGCCTTGGTATAAATTCAGACCCCTTTCTTGAATTTGCCCGGCCAAGTTTTTGACTTTCGTTGGGGAGCTTTTAACAGCCGTTCTTAAGGCCAATTTAAGCTCCTCGTTCTTTTGCTCGGCCTGTTTAAAGGCAAAACTCACTTTTTGAATAACCTGAAGAGTGTTTTGAGGCAAATTTTTAGCCAAAATTAAGATTTGGTTGATTTCCTTTCCAATCTTCTGGTCGGCTCTTTGTTGTTTATTCAGCGTCCATTGAGCGCCTTGATTGAAAAATAGGCCTAGTTGGCCGGGCGTTTCTTCAATAAATTGAGAGGTCTTTTCAATTAATTGAGGCATTTGATAGAACAAAGCGCAGGATAATTCAAGGGTTTTTTTAGCCGTTTTTTGGGGCAAGCCGGTTATTTGTTTCGTCTGTTCAAAAACAAAATCGGCTGTTTCTTCTCCACTGGCAGTTAATAAGGCAGACGATTTATTGGTCCAGCGAGCCAAGGAGGCCCGAGCTTGAGAATTGAAAAAGAAAACCGAACCGATGAGCAAACAAACAATTAAAAGAGCGGATAAAGAAAATTTGGGCTGACGGAATTTTTGAAAAATATTGATTTCTCGATAGGCCTGAACAATATATTTCCAATGCAGGTCGACAAAGCGAACATATCGAGAATTCAGTTGTTCGGCGCGGTTGCCTAGAATGGTCTTGGCTTGAAAAACAAATTTACCAATAAAAGCCAGTCCCTGTTCTATGGGTTGACTAATAAATTTCTCCAATTTCTGTTCTGTCTTAACTCGGTTAATTCCGGCGGAAACGGTCTTAAGAAAATTCTGTGGAAAAGGCGGTCTCTCTGTTATTCTTTTTTGTGGAATAGCTTTTTCTTTAATCAGTTCTCTTTTTTCTTCAACCCTTTCTTCCTTCTTAATCTCTTCTTTTTTGGTTTGTTCGACATATTTATTCAGCCAATCTCGTGTAGTCACCCAATTGCGTCCCATTTTGACTGCTTTCAGTTTCCCTTGGCGAGCCCGTAAACTTAAATATTCCTGCGAGTAAGAGCAGAGACCGGAAGCTTCTTGAAGAGAGATATAGTCTTTTGATTCTTTTTTATCCTTGTTCATGTTTCCGTTTT
>CAYXST010000043.1:0-2844 GCA_964467815.1 uncultured Candidatus Saccharibacteria bacterium
ATAAATCTACTAAAATTATTTAAAAGATAAATGGTCAAACCGTGAAGGTTTGACTTAATTTGTACCTTAACTTTCAAATAAAGGAGGTGAGAAAGCAAAACTCAAGTAAATCTTAAGAAAAGGAATGTTTTCAACAAACTCAACAGAAAAAGAAAGGGGAAACGGTTATGGAAGCAAAGGATAGAATTATTTTTGCGGCTGATGTCGATAATCTTGAAGATTTAGAGAAATATCTTCAAATATTGTCTGGCCGCATTGGCGTGGTGAAATTAGGCATGGAGATTTTGACTATGGGTATGATTGAAGGGATTCCGGTTATCCAGACTACCTTGGATAATTTTGCCGGGAAAATAATGATTGACTTGAAGTTCGGTGATATTCCCAGGACCGTAGCCGGAGCAGCCAAAGTGGTGGCCAGAAATTCAGCCGAAAAAAGAATTTTTGGCTTCACCATCCATTGTTCCAAAGGATTCGATATGATTCAGAAAGCAGTCTTAGCGGTTAGGGAATTCAGTCCTCCAAATTATCACCCTTTAGTTCTCGGCGTAACTGTTTTGACTTCATTGAATGACCAAATTTTAAAAGACGAGGTAAGGGCCTCTGGCAATAGTCAAGAATTGGTAGCCCATTATGCCGCTTTAATTAGAGGAGCTGAAGCGGAAGGAATAGTCTGTTCTCCGCTGGAAACATCTCAGGTTTTAGATGTCTATCCGGGATGTACGGTGATAAATCCAGGTATTAGATTCGCTGGCTCTGAAATTCAGGACCAAAAACGAGTCGATACGCCAGGAGCAGCTATTGCGGCTGGCGCCAGCTATGTTGTCATGGGGACAGATTTGAGAAAAGGTGATCCTGTGGCTAATGCCGAGAGAGCGGCTGAAGAGATTGCTAATGCCATGTAATTGTTAACCAACGGCCGGGCCTTTTTAAGAAGAAGCCTGGTCGGGATTTATTGACCGGGATTAAAATGAAGGAGGCAATGTATGGAGAAAAAATTTGATGAGATTATGTCTCTGGACCCATATAATTATCTGGGCAAAAAAGTAGATATAAAGACTATTCTAAACTGGTTTGACCTCTGTGATGCGGCTTGGATCCATGATGGAGATTCAAAAAAGCCTCATGCAGAACTGACTTCTGGAAAATGTAGTAATGCGTATTTTAACTGCCCGGAAGTCCTCAAGTTCGGCCCCCTCAATGAAATCTTAGCCTATCAGCTTTATCAAAGCTTGAGAGAGGCCGGGGCAACAAAGGTGGATTGGGTAATTGGCTCACCGTATGCGGCGATTACTTTTTCTTATGAGTTGGCTAAGTTGTTTAAAGCTATACATGGTTTTACCGAAAAGGATCCAAAGGATTCAGAGGGCAAGAAGATGGTTTGGCGACGAATGGTCATTCCATCCGGAAGTAGCGTTCTTCAAGTAGAAGAGCTGGTTAGCACTAGCGGAACATTCCAAGAAGTCCGACGGGCTGTCGAAAAAGGCAATGCCGAGCCAGTTAATTTCTTGCCGGAAATTGGCGTTTTGATTCATCGACCGCCTAAACTGCCGGTTGATTATGGAGACCGACGAATAGTTGCTTTAGTTGAAAAGGAGGTTTGGGCAGTCGAATCTGATGAATGCCCTTTGTATAAAACAGGATCGCCGAGATGCCGTCCGAAGAGTCACTGGAGGGAATTAACCGGGAAAGTTTAATTCCGTAGAGCGTTTGATTCTTAATCAAATTAGAATCAACGCCCTTTTTTGTTTTAAGGAAGTAGAGTATGATGAAAATATGTCCGATTTAGAGAAATCTATTTTAGCCACTTTGGCCTATGACGATGTTTTAGAAAGGCCGCTAACCGGCTGGGAAGTTTTTAGGTATTTGATACGTTCAAATTCCAAAGGGTTGTCCTCTCGACCACGACCTCGCTTTCGGCAAAGCCGCGGAATCTCGAAGGCAACCCTTTATGAACAATCCTTGAATTTTGAACGTATTTTAGAAACTTTAGACAATAGTCCGGCTTTGGCCAAATTGATTGGTCAAAAAAACGGCTTTTATTTTTTAAAAGACCGGACTGGCTTGGTTAAACAAAGAATTACTCGGCAAAAATTAGCTGACCAGCGCTGGGGAAGAATCAGACGAATGATAAAACTGCTCCAAAGCATTCCCTATATCCGCCTGATTATGCTAAGCGGCTCTTTGGCTATGAATAATCCGAAAAAAGAATCAGATATTGATTTATTGATTGTTACCAAAGCCGGCCGCATCTGGACCTGTCGGGCCCTGACCACTTTATTTATCCATTTGCTTGGCCAGCGGCGGCATGACCATTTGACGGAAAATAGATTTTGCCTGAATCATTATCTGACCGACCGATCTCTAAAAGTTCCTTTCCCCAGTCTATATAACGCTCAAACTTACGCACATTTGATTTCGCTTTGGCAAGCCGAAGCCGGTTTGTATCAGAAATTTCAAAAAGCCAACCGTTGGCTGAATGATTATTTGTTTTTTTATCCGATAAGCCAAAAGGGATATTTCAGAGAAATAAAATCAAATTGGTTTTTTACTTTTTTAAGAGAATCAAGGGAGTTTATCCTTGATAGTAAATTAGGCGATGTTTTAGAATTAATTTTGAGAAAAATTCAATCTCGACGAATCAGTCATGACGATTTAACTTACCAAGCCGGCGGCCGGGTAGTTTTTGACAATAACCAGCTGGAATTTCATCCGGATTCGCCGGAAAAAGGCATTTTAGAAAAGTATAATCAGCGGATAAAAGAATTAGGATTGGCTGATTGGGGAGAAGAAAAAGATTCTGGTTTAAGAATGTGATTTTCTGGTCGCTCATCTTAATTTATAGAT
>CAYXST010000044.1:0-2790 GCA_964467815.1 uncultured Candidatus Saccharibacteria bacterium
CCTTAAAAACTAACTTTAACCGGTTCCCGTTCAGCCGCTTCTTCAACCTCAAAGAAATCTCTTTTCTTAAAACCAAGCGCGCCGGCGACTAGATTATTAGGAAACTTTTGGATTTTAATATTAAAGTCCCTAACATTGCCGTTAAAAAAGCGACGGGCCGCCTGAATTTTGTTCTCCGTATCGGACAATTCCCGCTGCAACTCCAAGAAATTCTGATTGGCTTTTAAGTCAGGATAATTTTCGGCCACGGCAAACAATGACTTTAAAGCGCCGGCCAGCATATTTTCTGCTTGTCCATGTTCCTCAACCGTTTGAGCGCCCATGGCCGCCGTCCGGGCTTGGGTCACTTTTTCAAAAAGCTCCCGCTCATGTTTGGCATAGCCCTTGACCGTTTCAACTAAATTAGGAATCAAGTTATAGCGCCTTTTTAGCTGAACGTCAATATCTGACCAGGCCTCATCAGTCCTGTTTCTTAATCTGATTAGGCCGTTGTAAATGGCCGCCAGCCATAAGAGCAGAACAACGACGGCAATAATAACTATCCATAAAGTTGTACCCATATTTATGTCTCCTTTCTGTCTATATTATAGCCTATCTCTAAATTTATGCAACTAAAAAACACCCGCCCTAAGCGAGTGTTTTTTGTCAAAATCTTTAATAGCCCATACCACCAGGCGGCATGCCGCCTGGCATTGATGAGCCTGATTTTCCTTTTTCATCAACTTTTTCGGTGACGACCGCTTCAGTCGTTAGAAGCATGGCTGCCGCCGAAGCAGCGTTTTCCAGAGCTAAACGAACCACCTTGGTCGGGTCAACAATGCCCGCTTCAAACAAATCTTCATATTTGTCTTTGGCCGCGTTATAACCGTAGCCGCCGCTATTTTTCTTAACTTGGTCAACAACCACCGCTCCGTCTTGGCCAGCGTTATGAGCAATCTGCCTTAAGGGTTCTTCTAGGGCCCTTTTAAGAATGGCTAAGCCGGTTTTTTCGTCGCCTTTGACTTTAATTTCTTTAAGGCCCTTAAGCGCTCTGATCAAAGCGACTCCGCCGCCGGGAACAATGCCTTCGGCGACAGCCGCCCGGGTAGCCGCTAAAGCATCTTCAATTTTAGCCTGTTTGTATTTCTGCTCTGTCTCGGTGGCCGCGCCGACTTTAATAACAGCCACTCCGCCGGCTAATTTAGCTAAACGTTCTTGCAGTTTCTCTTTATCAAAATCAGAATCGCTTTTTTCTAATTCTACTTTAATTTGATTAATTCTTCCTTCAATATTGGCTTTTTGGCCTTTGCCTTCAACAATAGTTGTATTGTCCTTGTCGGCAATAACCTTGCGGGCTCGACCGAGCATTTTCATTTCGGCAGTTTCCAGTTTTAAGCCGATTTCTTCGGAAATGACCTGGCCGCCGGTTAAAATAGCGATGTCTTCCAGCATTTCTTTGCGCCGGTCTCCAAAACCGGGCGTTTTAACCGCTAAAGCGTTAAAAGTGCCTCTTAATTTGTTAACCACCAAAGTAGCCAAAGCATCGCCCTCAACTTCTTCGGCAATAATGACAATATCTTTTTTGCCGCTTTGGGTTATTTTTTCCAGAAGAGGCAGAATTTCTTTAATACTGGAGATTTTTTTATCGGTAATCAGAATGTAAGGGTCATCGTATTCAGCCAGCATCCGTTCGGTATCGGTAATCATATAAGGCGAAATATATCCTTTGTCAAAACGCATTCCCTTGACTGTTTCTTTGGATAAACCAAAGGTCTGCGATTCTTCAACGGTAATAACGCCGTTCTTGCCAATTTCCTGCATAACTTCGGCAATCAGATTGCCTACCTCGGCGTCTTCAGCCGAAATAGTCGCCACCTGGGCAATTTCTCCCTTGCCAGCCACTGTTTTAGACATTCTCTTGAGAGCAATAACAACTGCTTCTACTCCTTTCTCAATGCCTTTTTTGATGGATAAAGGGTTGGCTCCGGCCGTAACATTTTTTAGCCCTTGGCCAATCATGGCCTGAGTTAAAACCGCCGCGGTCGTCGTTCCGTCACCGGCTAAATCATTTGTCTTATTGGCCACTTCTTTGACAATTTCCGCTCCAATATTTTCAAACTTATTCTCTAATTCAATTTCCTTGGCAATGGTCACGCCGTCATTGGTAATTTCCGGTGAACCAAAACCTTTGTCTAAAACGACATTACGGCCTTTCGGACCCAAGGTCACCTTAACCGTATTCACCAAACGGTCAACTCCTTTTTTAAGTTGCCCTCTGGCTCTTTCGCTAAATTTAATTTGTTTTGCCATAATTTTCTAAAGTCATTCTGAGCGCCAACGAAAAATCTTGTTTAAAAAACACAAAATTCTCCGCTTCGTCCAGAATAGTTTATTTTTCTAAAATTGCCAAAATATCCTCTTCTTTGGCAATTAAATATTCCTTGTTATCTATTTTAATCTCATTGGGACCGTATTTGGTGAATAAAACAATATCGCCTTTTTTGATGCTCATTGGTTTACTGCCTCGGCCCGGCCCGACCGCGACGATTTTGCCCTGTTCGGGTTTTTCTTTATCGGCCGTCTCCGGCAAGACAATGCCTGATTCGGTTTTATCTTCCGCAGAAATCGGCTCAATCAAAACTCGGTCAGATAAAGGTTTGATATTCATAAAATTTAATAAACAGTGAGCAGTAAATAAAGAACAATTAAAAAAAGCTATTGTTCATTATTCAATGCCCCTTGGTCCTTTTGTTTTATCTTAGTCGGAAAGACACAAATTGTCAAGTCTTTCAGAATGTTTTTTTGGTGAAC
>CAYXST010000045.1:0-2765 GCA_964467815.1 uncultured Candidatus Saccharibacteria bacterium
TCTTCCTGAACGATTTTATTGACCAAGTTCCCTTCGACTTTGCCTTTTAATTGGGACATCAGCGCGCCCATAACTTTACCGGTGTCTTGAGGGCCGCCGGCGCCCAATTCTTCAATTTTGGCTTTAACCAATTTCCTGACTTCCTCTTCGGGCATTTGTTCAGGCAGATAAGCCATTAAAATTTCTAATTCTTTTTTTTCCTGGTCGGCTAAATCCTGACGATTTCCTTTTTGATATTGTTCAATTGAATCTCGGCGCTTTTTCGCTTCGCTGGAAATAACTTCCAGGGTTTCTTCGTCATTTAGCTGACTCAACTCGCCCAATTTTTCTAGGTCCTCCTCGTCTTTGCTTAATTTAGCCCTTTTTTCTTTCCCCTTATTAAAAACAGACGCCATCAACATACGCAAAACCGAGACCTTTAATTGGTCTTTTTTAACCATGGCCTCTTTTGTATCGGCTTGGATTTTTTCTTTAAGCGACATTTAGATTTATCTCCTTTTCCATCTGGGTTCTTCTTCCAGAAGTCCCATTTTTCTCAATTTCTCTTTTTTCTTACCAATACGGACTCTCCTCAAAGCGCTGACTCTTTTTTCTCTTTTGCTCTTTTCCCTTTCTCTAAATCTGACTTTACGGGCTCGGATCAAAATACCGCTTTGTTGGATTCGTCTGGTAAAGCGTCTTAATAAGCTGCGAGGGTTTTCTCGTTCGCTTTTTTTAACTTCAATAGGCACATAATTCACCTCCTTTTGCTAAGGTTTTGTTTCTTTTTCTTCGTCAATTAATTTAATTAATTTTTCGACCAATTTTTTCGGATCGGCCTCATAAACAATCTTGCCTAAACCGCGATGAGAATTAGTCACAATTTGCTTGATGATATCGGCCGTGCCGCCGCTGCCCACTAAAACGCCTATCGGCTTTTTATCTTCAAAGGCAATGCTAAATTCGTTCAGTGTTCCTATCCGGCCGCAAACAATAATAACCGCGTCGGAAGAACGAGTCAAAAGTAAATTGCGGCCAGAGTATCTAAAGCCGGTATAAATAATCAAATCATGAAAATCAATCGGCAAACGATACTTTCTTAAATGGGCTTTTTCAGAAGCAGCCGGCGAAAAACCGATAACAATGCCATTTTCCTCCTTGGCGCCGATAGCCGCCCAGTAAGGGATGCCGGTAGTCGCTCCGGTAACTAAAATCCCGTTTTGTTTAATGATTTGGCGGCCCAATTCCTTAGATAGTTCTAAAGCGCCTTTGGCGCAATAGTCTGTTTCAGCCGCTCCAGAAACGCAAATTTTGTATTTCAAATATTTTTTCTTTTCCATCTGCTTCAGTTTACCGCTTTTATCGCTTTTTGTCAAAAGAGAGAGCGGCTATTTGGTCTGTTTCCGGAACATCGGCCGCCAAGCCCAAATGATCTTTAATTTTTTGGGCCAAAGCCGAGGCCGGTTTTTCTTCGCCCTGAACGACAAAAACTTTCTTGAGTGTATTTTTCATCGGCCTAAGCCAGGCCAGGAGCATTTCTTGGTCAGCATGAGCCGAATAACCGCCAATGGCTCTAACCTGTATTTTCACCGGCACCGTTTGGCCAAAGATATTTACCGTTTCGGCTTTGTCCAAAATTTTCCGGCCAATTGTTCCGGGAACCTGATAGGAAATAATTAAAAGCGTGTTTTGAGGATCGGATAAATATGTTTTTTCGTGATGTAAAATGCGACCACCGGTCGACATGCCTGAACCGGCCACAATCACTTTGGGCGGTTTGACTTGATTGATTGCCTTAGATTCGGAGACGGTCAGAGTCATTTTCAAACCGGGAAAATTGAAAAGGTCGTCTCCGGATTCAATTAGGTAGCTGGCCTCTTGGTTAAAATATTGAGGATATTTTTGATAAATTCGTGTTAATTTAATGGCCAGAGGGCTGTCCAGAAAAACAGGTAAGCGAGGAATACGATGATTTTCAACCAATTCATTCAATTCATAGAGAATCTCCTGGGTTCTTTCCAAGGCAAAAGCGGGAATAAGCAGGGTACCGCCGCGAGCCACCGCTTCTTCAATAACGTCTTCCAATAAATCTTTGCGCTGTCTTTTATCTTCGTGAAGACGATCGCCGTAAGTCGATTCAATAACGACATAATCGGCCTGTTCGATAAACTCGGTTGGCTTCAAAAAAGGCACTGGCGGATTGCCCAGGTCTCCCGAAAAAACTATTTTCTGGCTTTGGCCAACTTTATTCTTAGCCCAAATTTCGATAAAAGCTGAACCTAAAATATGACCGGCCTCTCTGAAACAAAAAGAAAATTCCTCATTCAATTTAATTTTTTCCCCGTAATCCACTCCTTGAAAAAGCTCCAAAGTTTTTTCCACGTCAGCCCGGCTAAAACAAGAAGGCTGGCCTTTTGTCTGGGCAATTTCCCGCTGGATTTCTTCGGCGTCAAGAAGCATTGCCCGGCTAAAATCTTTGGTTGGTTTAGTGGCAAAGATTTTCCCCCGAAAACCTTCTTTGACCAAGAGCGGCAACCGGCCGATATGGTCAATGTGAGCATGGGTCACCAAAACAGCTTCTATCTTTTGAGGAGAATAAGAAAACTTTTTTTGGTTCATTTCTCGAGCCGCTCCGCCGCCCTGAAACAAGCCGCAATCAACTAAGATTTTACTTTGTTCGGCTTCTAATAAATAATTGGCGCCGGTAACCCATCTGGCCCCGCCGCAAAAATGTAGTTTCATTGACTTTATCAAGCGTTTGTTTTCTAAAACTCCTGAATTTATTC
>CAYXST010000046.1:0-2693 GCA_964467815.1 uncultured Candidatus Saccharibacteria bacterium
CGCTGAAATTTTTCAGCATTTTAAAAATTCATATGGAAAGGAGGAAAAAAATGAAAAAGATTGCAAAGATGTTGTGGCTGATGTGGTGTGCAATATATCTATCATCTGTGTTAATTTTTTGCCAATTTTGCGGAATCGTTTCTGGCCCGAGAAGGTTCTTCAAAGAAGGACCGATTAACTGAAAACCAAAAAACAAGGAAAGGAGGTGAGAAAAATGGTGCTAATGGACATCGGCGCAGTGGCCGAGAGAATTGAAAAGTATCGGTATGTGATTGATGATGGCGTAAATTTTATCACGCTTCCAGCTGAAGAATATGGGCTGGAGCACAAAAAAGTGGGATTCCTGTATCTCGGTTTTCTGTGGCTGGTGAGCCTCGTCGCCTTGGTCAAGAATTTAGGATACGCGATTTCTCTAAAGATGTTTGTAAAGAAAGGAGAATCTTTCCACCGAATTTTATGGGGAATGGGCAGAGACAAAAGACATGTTTCAAGTTTTGCTGTGGATAGATTCAGTGATCTCTGTCGCGAAGTTAAAGCTAACGCTGCCAACTGGAGAGCCCTAGATATTTGCTACAACTATTTAGAAAGATTTAAAGCCAAAGATAGCGGTTTGGCAAACCGACTTACCGATTTCTGGCTGGGAAACTTGATGAACAGACAGGCGATAACAAACAGGAAGAAAGTAATAACCAACCTCTTGGTTAAAGCTTTTAACAAATTCCGGAACGAACCAGAAGTAAGAATAGTATCATTTGCTTCCGGATCAGCTCAAGCTGTGATTGAAGCGATTAAAGAATGTCCTAATATTAACATTAAAGCTGTTTTTATCGACATTGACCCGACCGCCCTCGAAGAATCAAAAAGAATAGCTGCGGCAACTGGATTGAAAGGAAATCTTACTTTTGTCCGTGGAACGCCCAAGACATTAGATAAAGTTTGCGATGATTTTTCGCCGCATATAATTGAAATGGTAGGATTTCTCGACTATTTATCAAAGGAGAAAGCTCTCCGTTTAATCCAAAAGATTGAACGAAATTTGCCCAGAGGCGGAATTTTCATTACCTGCAACATAAAAAATAACTCCGAGAAGATTTTGCTTGATTGGGTCTTTCTCTGGCCGATGGTGTATAGAAGCAAAGCTAAACTCGCTGAGCTTCTGATTGGAGGAGGGTTTTCTCCAGAGAATGTGGAGATAATATATGAACCGCAAGAGATCCATGGTATCGGAGTTTGTCGGAAATCTAGAGATTAAGAATTAAGCGCTTATCCAAATAATCTGGATAAGCGCCCTTTTTTTATTTTTATGCTATTATTTAAATAAGTATAGTCTCTCAAGGCTTTTAACGAAATGAGCTATTATGCATTAGTCGCTTTAATAAACGGAATCGCTGCCACATTCTTAGGTCTCCTCATCTATTTTAGAAGGAAAAAAGAAACGGCGAGTACGGGCTTTACTTTGTTTTCGTTATGCGTTTCATTTTGGAGTTACAGTTATTTTATTTGGCAAATATCTGATTCGGCCGAAAACGCACTCTTTTGGTCCCGTATGCTTATGGCAGGGGCCATTTTTGTTCCTGTAACTTATTTGCATTTTGTTTTAGGTTTATTAGATCGTATCGGAAAGAATAAAAGATTTCTATCTTTCAGTTACATACTTTTTTCTATTTTCTTCATTTTAAATTTTACAACGCCTAATTTCATTGAAACTGTTAGACCAGAACTTTTTTTTAAATTTTGGCCAAAACCAGGAATTTTTTATCACATTTTTTTAGCAACATGGTCGATCTACATGCTTTATAGTATTTATTTATTATTTACCGATTACAAGACTTCTTCAAGTGTAAAACGTGCTCAAATAAAATATGTTTTAATTGGTATTGCAGCTGCTCTTTTTGGTGCCTCAACCAATTATTTATTATGGTATGAAATTCCTATTCCGCCGATCGGGAATATTTTGGTTTTGGCCTACATCGGTTTTACTGCATACGCGATACTTAAGCATCATCTTTTTAATATAAAAGTTATTGCAACCGAGATTTTTAGCGTCTCAATTTCTTTGATTTTGTTGATAAATGTTATTTTGTCTAAATCTTTTAATGATTTTGCCATAAACCTTTCTTTATTTTTGGCTATTTCTTTCTTTGTCGTGCTTCTTATTAGAAGCGTTCTTAAAGAAGTGAAATCAAAGGAGGAGTTGGCTAAAATAACCATGCAGTTGCAAAAAGCGTATGAAGATTTGAAGGTTTTGGACAAGGCCAAGTCGGAGTTTATTTCTATGGCGTCGCATCAGTTGAGGACGCCCTTGTCGGCCATTAAAGGATACATCTCAATGCTGGTTGACGGTTCTTACGGCAAACTGCCGGAAAAAGCCAGAGGAAAACTGAAAAATGTTTTTGAATCAAATGAGAGGTTAATCAGAGTTGTTAATGATTTACTGGATATTTCCAAGATTGAAATGGGCAAAATGGAATTAGAAAAAGAGCCGACCCAAATTGAAGATTTGCTTCAATCCTGTTATGAAGAAATGAAGATTGGGGCGGACAAAAAAGGACTAAAATTCGTTTTTGAAAAACAAAAAGAAGTTCTGCCGAAAATTGAATTGGACCCCTTGAAATTCCGCCAGGTTATCTTAAATTTAATTGATAATGCCATCAGGTACACTCAAACCCCGAAGGAAGGCAAGCTTCCTACGG
>CAYXST010000047.1:0-2587 GCA_964467815.1 uncultured Candidatus Saccharibacteria bacterium
GGCGAGCGAGCAAACAAACAATCCTGATTTTGAAAAAAGTTTAAGTTGGTCGGGGCGACTGGATTTGAACCAGCGGTCTCTGACTCCCGAAGCCAGCGCTTTAAGCCACTAAGCTACGCCCCGTAAAAGGGTGTCCTTTTAAGGGCGTCCCTCAAAAGTACGCCCTTATTTTACCCAATATTTACCTTTCATTTCCAAATCAACCTCTTCTTTTTTCTCTTTAACTTTCTTGGTTTTATCTTTAAGCTCTTTGTCCGAAAGTTTATTCAATTCCTTAACTCTTTGGGCAAGTTTCTTTTGGTTGTTTAATTTGGGATCTTCTAAAGATTCAGCCAATAAGGCCTCTAAGATTAGACCGACTCTCGGTCCCGGTTCAATCCCCAATATTTTCATAACTTGACGGCCGTCAATGTTAAGCATCTTTACCGAAATGGGATCTTGAGAAACCTTTTCAATAATGTATTGGAGATGACGCAGTTTATAGGGGACGGCCTTCGGGCAACCGCTTCCCAGTCTATCAGCTATTCTTAGGTTAATCAAGTCGTCAATGTTTTTCAGGCCGACCCGGCGCAAAAGCCGGCGCACTCCGGCTTCAGTCACTTCCTCAACATCATAAACAAACATATGGTTGCGGATTAAAAGAGCTACTTGCTCAATAGTTTCTTTGGGGAATTTCAATCGGCTCAAGATATT
The DNA here is from genome assembly GCA_964467815.1 of uncultured Candidatus Saccharibacteria bacterium. Taxonomy (GTDB): domain Bacteria; phylum Patescibacteriota; class Minisyncoccia; order Portnoybacterales; family UBA2143; genus CAYXST01. The sequence goes on from CAYXST010000047.1 coordinate 694, forward strand.
AACGGCGAACTTGGCCCCTAAAACATCATGATTGTAAAAGGTTGCTTCCGGGCCCTCGCCTTCTTTGGTCTGCGGTTTGGCAATGTCATGGAGCAAAGCGGCCAGACGCACTGTCAGATTAAATTTCTTTTGGCCGGCGAATTTTAAGGAAAGAACGGAGTGCTGGTAAATGGTATAGACATGATGCCGGTTTTGGCTAACGCCGACTCCTTTTTCTAATTCCGGAATAATATATTTTAATAAGCCGGTTTCTCTCAATAATTCAATCCCCTCGTCCGCTTTGTCGGCCATGATTATTCTGATAAGTTCTTCGCGAATTCTTTCTTTGGCTATAGCCTGCAGCCAGCCGGCGTTTTTCTGAATGGCCTGAAAGGTTTTTGGCTCAATTTTAAAATTAAGCTCTCCGGCCAAACGAATAGCCCGGAGCATCCGCAAGGCGTCTTCGTTAAAACGTTCTTCCGGTTGGCCGACCGCCCGAATAATCTTTTTTTTCAAATCTTTTTGGCCGTCAAAAAAATCAATAAGCTTCTCTTTTTTATCCAGAGCCAAAGCGTTAATGGTGAAGTCTCGCCTGGCTAAATCCTCTTTCAAGTTGGGGGTGAAACGGATTTTATCCGGATGGCGCTTGTCCGTATATTTTTGCTCAGTCCGAAAAGTGGTTATCTCAATTTCTTGAAGAGTTTTTTCTTTACTTTTTGTTTTAACGGTGACCGTGCCAAACTTGTTTTGATAAAAACTATCCGGAAAGATTTTTTGAATTTTTTCCGGTTTAGCTTTAGTGGCAATATCCCAGTCCTTTGGTTTCTGGCCGAGCAAAAGATCGCGTAAACAGCCGCCGACCAAATAGGCCCCCAGGTTAGCTTCCTCCAGTTTATTTAAAACGGTCTTAATTTCTTGAGGCAGTTTCATATTAATTTGCCCAATGGCCAGTTTTGTGCTTAAATTTTAGCACAGCTTAAAGCTAAAATCAATTTCCAAGAAAGGTCCGACCTCGGACACAAATTATGAATAAATATTTGGTTACCGGCGGAGCCGGCTTTATCGGCAGCCAGTTGGTTGATAAATTACTTAGTCAGCGTCATCAAGTTATTGTGATTGATGATTTTTCTTTAGGTAAAAAGGAGAATTTGGCTGAGCATCGACGGAACAAAAACTTGGTTGTCTATCGCAAAAGCATCTGTCAGGATTTAACCGGTATTTTTAAAAAAGAAAAACCAACGGTCATTTTCCACTTAGCCGCTTTGCCAAGAGTGCAATTTTCAATTGCTGAACCCACAAAAACGCATCAGGCCAACGTTAATGGCACGCTTAATCTTTTGGAAACAGCCAAGAAATTTAATCTAAAAAGATTTGTCTTCTCGTCGAGCTCTTCGGTTTATGGAGACCAAACCAAAATGCCCTTAGAAGAAGCGATGGAGCCGAACCCGATTTCTCCTTATGCTTTACATAAATTAATTAGTGAAAATTACGCTAGATTGTACCATTTGCTCTACGATTTGGAAACAATCAGTTTAAGATATTTCAATGTTTTCGGGCCGCGCCAGGACTCGAAAGGCGATTACGCCTGTCTTATTCCCAGGTTCATCAAATTAATCAACCAAGGGAAGAGGCCGACTATTAATGGTCATGGCCGGCAAACCCGCGATTTCACTTTTGTTGATGACGTGATTGAGGCCAATCTTTTAGCCGCTCAAACCGAAAACAAAGATTGCTTTGGTCAGGTCTTTAATATTGGAGCTAGCCGGAATAATTCGGTTAATCAAGTGACCAAAGAGATTCTGAAATTAGCCAAGAAAAAAATTAGACCGATTCATGGCCCGGCCGTAGTTGAACCGAAGAATAGCTTAGCCGATATTGAAAAAGCCAAAAAAATGCTTAGTTGGCAGCCGCAGGT
>CAYXST010000048.1:0-2572 GCA_964467815.1 uncultured Candidatus Saccharibacteria bacterium
CTAATCAAGCATTTTTCGTTCAAAATAGGTTCGAGCTTCGTTCAGTAATTGCGACCAAAGATAAATTGGTCTTTCAAGTTTTAATAATATTTAAGCCTTGCTTTTGATTATTATTAAAATTTGGAATAAAAAAACATGATTCAAAAACTCAAAAAAATCTTACTCCCAGGATTAGCAATTGTTGGGACGGTGGCTATAGTTCTTTTTGCTTTCCAGTTTGTGAATGACCAAACCATAAATAGCAAACCGGAATCATTTTCGTTAATTGACAGATCGTCCCTTCCTTCAGAAAACAGTTACGATTCCGAAAGTAGTTACAACGGCAAAGAATTGCCAGAATCCGTTGAAGGAGAATTGACTCAGCGAAAAATAATTAAGAACGGAACGCTTCAACTCCTAGTTGAAAAAGCGGAAGAAACAACCCAAGAAATTAAATCAATTGGCAAAAAACTAAACGGTTTTGTTTCGGAATCACGTATTTACGAAGTTTCTCAAAAAACTAAATCAGGAAATATTACCATCCGAGTACCAGCCGATAAGTTTGACACGGCCATGGAAGATATTAAAAAATTGGCTATAAAGGTTGAAAAGGAAAACATCAGCGCTAAAGACGTTACTGAAGAATTTATTGATTTAGAGGCACGGCTTAAAAATTCCCAAGCTGAAGAAAAACAATATCTTGAAATTATGAAACAGGCTAAAACTGTCGAAGACACCCTTAAGGTAGCATCTAAACTCAGCCAGGTTCGCGGCCAAATTGAACGGATTCAAGGACAGTTAAAATACCTCTCTGACAAGATCGATCTGGCAACTATTTCAGTAGATCTTACTTCCGAAGCCGATGTCGAATTATTCGGTCTCCGCTGGCGGCCTTTATTTGTTCTTAAACAATCATTCCGAAAGATGTTAAGCAGCCTGACCGGATACGTTGATACAATTATCGCTTTTGCATTTGCTCTGCCAGCTATTTTACTCTGGCTGGCCACAATAACCATTGTTTTAATTGCCGGGAATAGAGTCGTTCGTTGGTTATGGCAAAAATTTTTCGCCAAGCAAAATCAAAAAAACGACGATAAACGATAAGATAAAATAACGTGATAAAATTCCAATTAGAAAAAGGTCGATAATAAACAAGGAGATAAAAAATGATCGAGAAAGAACCTTTTGTTCCTGATTTGTCTCAAGAAGAACCTTTTGAAAAAGAAAAACAAATTACCGAGGAAAAGCTCGACAACGGCATCAAAGAAAACCCTAGGGGTTTTGTAGACTGGTTTAACGGTTTCAAAAATAGCCTGTCAGATAGATTTTACGGGAGCGAAATTCTAAGAAATCCAAAAGTAAGAAATGCGCTCATTTACGCCTATATCCCTTTTGCCATTTTGACTGCCAGCGGTGTCAAAGCGGAAACAGGATCCGAGGACACTGTCTCAAAATTTGTTCATCGGCCCAAGACTTATGAAAAAGACAAATTGAGGCCGGCGATTAAACCGGAGGAATTAGTAACCATAGAAAGCAAAGAAGACAAGGAAACGTTAGCCAAAGGAATTAACGCAGAATTAGTCGCCCTTCAGCAATTGGCCGATCCGTTTAATCAAGCCATGGATAAGGCTGTTTCAGAAAGAGCCGCATCATTGCCAAGCGAAATTGTCAGCAAAACAAAAGAGTCTAAAATTTTTGACTTTGCCGGAAGAGCCCGTTTAAAAATAGAAGAATCAAATTCATATTTTAAAGAAACTTTAAAATTAGCTGATACGGGCAAAAAGAAAGAAAGATACAAAGGGCATACCAGGAAAATTTTTGAAAGTGGCCGATTGAATTTTAAAGAACTGGCTAAGACTTTTCCGAAAGCGCTGGGAGCGCTTGAGTTGGCCATTTTGGTCCATGAATTAGGTCATAAAGAAGAAGCCATCGGGCGGGGCGCGGAGAGCGCGCATATCGAAATGAACTTGTTGAAAGGGGGATTCACTTCAGTGTCGTGGGGAGACAAAACTAGAGATAAAACAGATAGGGCAGCTTTCTACGCAGCAGGCATTAATGCCGATAAAAGATTTGGCGAATTCTTGGTAAATAATTTAAGGAACTCAGATATGCCAAGTCAGCTGTTGGCGCTATCAGCTCTGGTGGCCAAATCAAATGGCATGCTTTATTCTTTAAGGACTAATCTGGTTCGTGAAAAACGCGAAGGCGATGACATTGTCAATTACGCCCGGGAAACCAATACGCCTATAGGGCAATTGGCCTGGGGATTAACGGCTGATTTTATCTTTGATAAAGACAATTGGCGTTTATTAAAAATCGTCTTGGGCCAAGAGGGCGTAAAAATCCCCAAAAAAACCATTGTTCCAATGTATGAATTGGGAGAAAGCGGGCCGATTATCGGGATAAAATTCAAAGCGGCCTGGTAATTGAATATTCTTATTTCTAAAAATTCCAGTCAGGAAAAGGTCGAAATAATTAAGGAGATAAAAAATGTTAGCTCAATCGCCTTTAGACCTTAAAAAGGTCAATAAAAAAGATTTGGACAAAGAAATCCTGCGCCTGGGCATGATTGCTGAACTGGATGCGGTTAATT
>CAYXST010000049.1:0-2364 GCA_964467815.1 uncultured Candidatus Saccharibacteria bacterium
TCAAGTCTATGAAACGAGAAGCCACTTGGTCTTTAGCCAAGAGGTAGTTCACTTTAATGAATAATTACAAAGAACAACTTGAAGAAATTTTAGAATTAGCCATTGGAAAGGAAGCGACCGATGTTCATATTTCGCCCGGTTTGCCGCCGGTCATTAGGATTAACAGCCAATTGGTCCCAATAGACAAAGAGCCGGTCTTAACCGCTCAAGATACTCAAGAAATAGCTTTTTCACTGCTTTCCGAAAAACGCAAAGAAAAATTTCTTGAACAGAAGGATATTGATTTATCGCTTTCATATAAAGATAAGGCCCGTTTTAGGGTTAACATTTACCATCAGTTGGGCCGGATCAGCATTGCCTTGCGTCTCATTCCTGCTAAAATCAGGACGATTGAAGAATTAAGCTTGCCGGCTATCTGCCATCAGTTTGCCAAAGCGTCCCAGGGTTTCTTTTTGGTGGTTGGTCCTTCCGGCCAGGGCAAATCAACCGCTTTAGCGGCTATCGTTGACGAAATAAATCACAGTCGTTTTGACCACATTGTTACTATTGAGGATCCGGTTGAATATTTGTTTAAGCAGGATAAATGTATTATTGACCAGCGCGAGGTCGGCGAGGACGTTCAAGATTTTCAACGCGGTTTGCGAGAGGCCTTTCGGCAGGACCCCGATGTAATTATGATCGGCGAGATGCGCGATCCCGAAACCATTAGCAGCGCGGTCACGGCCGCTGAAACAGGCCATTTGGTTTTGGCTACCCTGCATACCAATACGGCTTCCCAGACGGTTGACCGGATTATTGACAGTTTTCCGCCTTATCAGCAGAGTCAAATCAGAATGCAGCTGGCCTCGACCATTTTAGGCATTCTTTCCCGACGTTTGATTCCTTGCCAGAAGGGGGGATTGATTAACGCGGTTGAGTTGATGATTGCCAATTCAGCTGTCAGAAATCTGATTAGAGAAGGCAAAACCCATCAAATAGATATGGTTATTGAGACCAGTTCCGAAGAGGGAATGATTTCCTTAAACCGTTTTCTGGCCGGTTTGGTTAAACAGAAGATGGTTTCGCCGGAAAATGCCCAAATCTTTTCCACCAACGTCTCCGAATTGAATATGTTGCTGAAAGGAAAGTAACTATTAATTCAACAAAATGAAATTTAATTATTTAACTCGGACATTACAGGGCGAAAAACAAAGAGGGGTGATTGAAGCAGTCAGTCAGGCGGAAGCTATTAGAATTTTGCAAAAACGCCAACTGATTATTATTAAAATCCAATCAGTCGAAGAGACCCCTCTTTTGGGCAAACGAATAAAGATTTTTGAGCGGATTAAAAGAAAAGAAATTTTTATCTTTTTTAGGGAATTAGCCATATTAGCCGGGGCCGATGTTCCCTTGGTTCAATCTTTGAAGACGCTCAGCCAGCAGATGTCAAATCCCTATTTTAAGGAAATCGTTTTTAACCTGGCTAATGACGTTGACGGAGGCGCCTCTTTTTCCAAAGCTCTTTCGGGCTATCCTAAGATATTTTCCGATTTTTCAATAAATTTGCTCAAGTCAGGCGAAGTCGCCGGCCGTCTTCAAGAATCTCTTAATTATCTGGCTGACTATCTGGAAAGGGAATACTATCTTATTTCCAAGGTTCGAGGAGCCATGATTTACCCAGTTTTTATTTTAAGCGTATTTCTTGCGGTTGGCATTTTGGTCATCGTTATGGTGATTCCGCAATTGACGTCTATTTTAACCGAGGCCGGCCAGGAACTGCCTTGGTCAACCAGATTAGTTATTTTTACCAGTGAATTTATCAGAGCTTGGGGCTGGTTAATCTTATTGCTTTCAGGCATTGCCGGTGTATTCCTTTGGCGGTATAAAAAAACGCCCGAAGGCAAGGTTCTCTGGGACAAGACCTTATTAAAGTTGCCAATTTTCGGAAAAATTTTCCAAAAGACTTATTTAGCCCGTTTAGCTGACAATTTAAGCGCTTTGATTAAAGGAGGCGTTCCCATTATTCAGGCGCTTAATGTTTCCGGCGAAGTAATCGGCAATGCGGTTTTTCAGCAAATCATTTGGCAGGCCCGCGACGAAGTTAAGGTCGGCCGGAGCATGAGTTCTTCCATAGAAAAACACAAGGAAATACCAATGTTATTTTCTCAAATGGTTAAAACCGGCGAGCAAACCGGCAAATTGGAAACTATTATGGAAAAATTGAGCACTTTTTACAACAAGGAAGTCAGTAATATCGTTGATAATTTAAGCCAATTGATTGAGCCCATTTTGCTGGTTGTTTTGGGCGCCGGGGTAGCTATTCTGGTGTTTTCCGTATTTATGCCTATTTACAATTTAGCCGGCGGAATCTAAAAATGGTTTCAA
>CAYXST010000050.1:0-2275 GCA_964467815.1 uncultured Candidatus Saccharibacteria bacterium
TCATAATATTGGTGAAAGTGTCAGGTATCTTTTTCCAGGGTACCTGACACTTTCTTTTTAAACTTTTTTTTATAAATCTCCTCTAACATTTCTAATGACGCTTGAACTGAAGGATTTTTAGTATTTTTTAATACCAACCGTTCGCCAAATCTATCAAACAAAGGGCCTAAAAATTCATCGCCCCAAGAAGGCGTGAAAGTTATAACTCCTTCAAAATCAACTACAATATTTTCCTCTTCTCCAATATCTTTTAGAGACGGACCAAAAGCAGCAAAAGATTCTCTGCCGAATTGACGGCCATTAAGGGTTGTACCAAATTTTTTAAGATATATAATCATTTTTTTTATTAAAATTTAATTAAGGCCAAACAACCTTGTATGTAGACATTTGATTTTTCAACTTTTAAATTATAATTCTTTTTTGCGATTTTGAGTTGCGCGTCTCCTGTTTGGAAGAATAAACTTATTTCATTAGCCGCGATAATATTCCTTACAAATTTTAATCCATTCCCTCGATATTCAGGAGCACGACCAGAGATTATTTCGGTAAAAGCAACTTCTAAAGCATTTTGATGATTTGATAATTTTGGTTTGACTTTTTTTAACGTTGTCAGTACTCCCTGTCCTCTGTCTGCTAAAATAATTTTCCCTTGGCTTAAATCATAGGCAAAAAATACACCCGGTATATCGGGCCAATTGCCTAAATTATGGTCAAAAGAATTATTGCCGATTTCGCCGGTGATAGCAGATATTAGAGGAAATATTTTGTTTAACCTTTTTATCTCTCCCAGATCTCTTTCCAATCTTGATAATCGCGCTTGAAAAACAGAAATGTCCTGACAATAAAAAGCTGACGGCAAATCTTCTTCTGATTTGCTGGCAGTCCATTTCTTCGCCAATCCAAATAAATTCTTCGGATTGCTTTTTATGAATTTTTCTACATCATCCCTTCTATAATACCTATTGCCTGTTTCTTTTTTACGAACAGAACGCAATTTCCCAGAATCATCCCAACGGCGCAAGGTCTGAATAGAAACACCGATTATTTCAGCTGTTTGACTAATTGTTAACAATTCTGATTCCATATCTATACAAATTTAGTTTCAATCTATACATTTTGTATTATATAATCTATATAAACCCTTGTCAAATCTATACATTGCGACTTATCCATAATTAAAAATCCACTCTGAATAAGTGGATTTCCATTGGCCAACACATTTTGGCTGACTCCGTATACTGAAAATAGTTCGAACATTTTTCGCCGCCGCAGGCGGCGAAAGCAAGCCCCCGTAATTTGCGGCTTGCCCGCAAGCGGGCTCGCCGCGTTCTTTGACAATTTCAAGTTTTTCTTTGGCGGCAATTATCGAAATTTAGCAAATTCAAAACTTAATAGCCGGGGATCAGTTTTCTGGATTTTCTAAAATCTCCAGCGCCTTAGATCTCATTTTTCCGTAAAGTTTTGGACTGATCTTTTTAATAAACTCTCCATAGAGTTGGCCCCGCTTTATTTCTTCTTGCCAATTATCTCGAGAAAGCGTTGGGCTTGAAAAAAGAACCCCATCACTATGTTGGATGTCCAAGGGAAGAGATTGACGATCCAGCACTTCTCTTTTACCAACAAAAGCTTCAATGGCTGTGGGCGGAAACCCGAAAGCTTTACCTACCATTTCGTCGGAATTAGATTTTAGAGCACGTTCCAAAAATTCTAAATCTTCTGATGTTCGTCCTATTAAAATATTCATTTGATCCCGCCGAAAAAATTTCTGACGATCGGGCTCATCCTCGGTGCTATAAGGCTCCTCAACTGTCTTTCTTTCCCCAAGACGGTACGGTAACCCGAGTGCTCGAATAACACTCAAAGACTCTTGGACGTCTTCTTCGCTCATATGTTCGGTTAAACCATCTTCATGCCAAGTTTTTATGACAAGTAGTGTTTCTGAGGCCGGTTTTAAGTCACCTTTAGTGAGCATCAAATTGATTTTGTCGTCAATTTCGATTTTTGATTTTTCAATTCGTTCCAAAAGCTCAGGCGTAAACTCACTTTCAGGGATTTGTTCTTGTCTCAAATCACCTTGCATTGATTTGTGAGATTCGTTATCAAGATTTGGATTTTCAAAGCTCATATGATTCGAAAATTTTCTTTTCCCAAAATTAAAATGCAGTTCGAGCCGATATTTTTATCAGGTTCTTTGGCAGTTTTTCCAAAGAACGCAGCGAGCCCGAGTTTTACAAGGGCGAGCCACCAATCATTGACTTTTCCTTACTGGCTCCGA
>CAYXST010000051.1:0-2270 GCA_964467815.1 uncultured Candidatus Saccharibacteria bacterium
TCGAACCTATATTTACGGCTTAGGAGTCCATTGTTCTGTCCGTTGAACTACGGGGGCTCAAAAACGTTTTACAATTTTAATATTTTTGCTATAATAGAATAATATAATATTGACTAAAGATAGTCAATGAAATATACTGGATAAAAAGGAGAAATTAATCATGGTTCAAAAGTCACCGATAGTTGAAGTGGTCAAAAAAATCAGCCCAGCTATCGTCAGTATTACCATTAGTAAGGACTTGCCTAAAATTAGAAAATACTATATTCAGCCTTTTGATGATTTTTTGGGTCCTTATGGCCAACCCATTCCTCAATACCGACGAGAAGGAAGCCAAAAGGTAAAGATTGGCGGCGGCAGTGGCTTTTTTGTTTCTCCGGAAGGCATCATCTTAACCAACCGCCATGTTATCGTCTCGCCCAATGTTGATTATACTATCACGACTACCGACGAAAAAGAATATCAGGCCGAAATTTTAGCCCGCGATCCGATTAACGACGTAGCTATTATTAAAGTCAAAAAAGCCAAAGGCAGAAAGTTTCCTACCCTAGAATTAGGCGATTCTTCTAAAGCGGAACTGGGCGAAGATGTTATTGCTATTGGCAATGCTTTGGGCGCTTTTCGCAATACGGTTTCTACCGGAGTCGTTTCCGGACTTAGCCGTTTCATTACCGCCCACGACGGCTTTTCCGGCCAAGCCGCTTCTCTGCGAGGATTAATTCAAACTGACGCGGCTATCAATCCGGGCAATTCCGGCGGGCCTTTGGTTGATTTAAACGGCAAAGCTATCGCTATTAATGTGGCTATTGTCTTGGGCGCTCAAAATATTGGTTTCGCCATTCCAATTAACAATGCCAAAAAGGATTTAGATGACCTCAAAAAATACGGTCGAATTATCCAGCCATTTTTAGGCGTCCGTTATATCTTAATTGATAAAGTTCTTCAGGAATCTTTCCGCCAAAGATTTAATATTGATATACCGATTGACCACGGAGCCCTAATTATTCGAGAACCGGGCAGCGGCGAGCCGGCCGTGGTACCGGGCAGCCCGGCGCATAAAGCCGGTTTAATGGAGCACGATATCATCTTAGAATTTAATAAGGCCAAGGTAACCGACAAAAGCCCTCTTCAAGAATTAATTCATAAATCCAAGCCGGGCGACACAATCGAAATTAGAATTTTAAGGGGGGACAAATTAGGAACGTTAAAATTAAAATTGGAAGAGAGGAAGTAAAAAAACAATTATTCTCTGCCTGAGAACAAAAACAAAAACCCTCTAAAATAGGGGGTTTTTGTTATGGGCCTAAGTCAAAAAACGTCTTTAAAAAACGCCTCTTTAGACAGAGATACCAACAATAAACTGGTAAATGAAGAAAATCAAAGGCAAGATCCACTGAAAGGCAAAAAAGATAAGGAAAAGCAAAAGAAACATGCCGTAGCGCTCTAAAAAGATTCTTAAATTTCTCCAAGAATGAGGCAAAAAAGCAAAAAGAATCTTGGAACCATCTAAAGGAGGCAGAGGAATAGAATTGAAAATAGCCAAGAGAAGATTAAGAAAGATAATCAAACTAAAAATCTGGGTTAAACCGGCTGGAATGAATTGACTGGGCAGAAAACGTAAGGCGAAGCCAAAAACCAAAGCAATTAAAAGATTGGCCGAAGGGCCGGCCGCGGCAACCTTGGCCGTCCCCCAACGCCGGTCGCGCAGATTATCTGGATTAAAAGGGACTGGTTTGGCCCAGCCAAAGATAAAACCGCCGCCGGATAATCTGGAAATAAAAAACAATATTAATGGAACAATAAAGGATCCTATCGGATCCAAATGTTTGAGCGGGTTTAAGGTTAATCGGCCAGAATCTTTGGCCGTAGAGTCTCCTAAACGATAAGCCATCCATCCATGAGCAAATTCGTGAACGGTAACCGAGAATAACAGGACAGCTAAAGAAAATATAATATCCATAAAGTACTTGAAAATTTATTGTTTAGATGATAGAATAAGCCATTATGTCAAGACGTTGCGCTATCTGCGGCAAAAAATCAATGGTCGCCACGGTTCGTAAAAAGCTTCGTGGTAAGTATAACCCAACGGCCAAAAAAAGAAAATACCCCAATTTACAATGGATTCGTTTGTCTAATGGCCAAAGAGTCAAGGCCTGCGCCAAGTGTATTAAAGCCATGGGAAAAACTAAATAGCGGGGCGTAGCTTAGTTCGGTTTAAAGCGTCGGGCTGGGGGTCCGAAGATCGCTGGTTCGAATCCAGTCGCCCCGACCAA
>CAYXST010000052.1:0-2091 GCA_964467815.1 uncultured Candidatus Saccharibacteria bacterium
CAGAGTTGGGGACAAAACTGCAAGAGTGCGGAACCGGCTTAGAAACGTGCATAGCTCAAGCCACTCAATGCCAAGCAGCTTTAGCTAGTCTTCAGCAGTCCTGCGCTGTCCCTCTTCCGGTAGAGTAATTAAACGTCCTAATAAGTTTCTGACTAAGGGGCCACTCCGTGGCCCTTTTTCTTAGGGTTTTTGTCATTGACAAATTAATATTTTGTTGTATAATCTTACACAGAGAAAATCATCTTAACAGCTCATTAAATCGTAATAAAAAATAGTTTTTGAGGAAGGAGGTATAGGTAAGTGGGAAGTGTAAGAGAAGGCGCTCGTCAGGCGATTGAGAATTGCCTAAAGATTAAAGCTGATGAAAAATTGGTCATTATCACCGATAAAAAAAACCTTAGGATAGGTTCCATTCTAAGGCGGACAGCAAAGAGAATTACTAATAATATCCAGTTTTTTGTGATGGAGGATTTCGGTGAACGGCCCTTAGCTTTTTCTGAGCGAATAAGAGAGGCCATTGAAGAAGCTGACGTTAGCATCTATGCCGCGCAGGGAGTAAAGGGAGAGCTCCAAACATTCCGGAATCCTATGATAGAAACTGTTGAGGCTAACCCAAAGTTAAGGCACGGACACATGGTTGATATTACGCCTCAGATTATGAAAGAGGGGATGTGCAGCGACTATCAAGAGGTTCAGCGGATCAGCAGGCTCGTCTTTGAAAAAGTTCAAAGAGCCGCTCAGATCATAGTAGTTACAGAAAAGGGAACCAACCTTAAGGTGGAATTTAGTCCTGAGCTCCGTTGGGACATTTGCGATGGCGACATCAAACAAAGTCACTGGAGCAATCTTCCTGATGGGGAAGTACTCACTTGCCCTGCCAATGTCAATGGCAGAATGGTAATCGACGGTTGTCTAGGCGATTTCTTTACAGAAAAATATGGTTCTCTTGGGAGAACACCGGTTACTATAGAGATAGCTGATGGCAGAGCGGAAAACATCCAGTGTGACAATGAAGAGCTTCAAAAAGAGCTAGCAGAGTATATCTTTGGGCAGGATGAAAATAGCGATAGGGTGGGGGAATTCGCCATCGGAACTAACGTTGGCCTGAAAAAATTAATTCACAATTTGCTTCAGGATGAAAAGTTCCCGGGCGTACATATTGCGTTTGGTAGTCCTTACCCTGCCAAAACTGGTGCTAGTTGGGACAGCAAAGCGCATGTTGATGGGATCATGATAGCTCCTACTGTCTGTGTGGATGGTAGGATGATAATGGAGAAAGGAAAATTCTTGTTGTGATTTGATGATTAGAAAAATAAGAGTTGGTTATGCCAACTCTTTTATTTTATTGTCCTGTGCCTGCTCAGCCGGGCGATTTTTTGGTAAGGGGATAAGCGGGACTTGACAAGGCATAGTTATGAATATATATTCATAATAGAGGGGAAAATATTTTATTAAAGGTCGCATCAAACTAAAAATAATAAAAAATATAAAATTATGCCAAGATTTAATGGAACAGGCCCTTGGGGTCAGGGTCCCGGCACTGGCTGGGGATTGGGTCCTTGCGGCGCCGGAATGGGCTGGCGAAGGGGATTTGGCAGGGGAGGGGGAGGAGGTCGTGGCTTTGGTAGATTTTGGGGTTATGGTCCATACCAACCCCAAGTAACCAAAAAAGAAGAAAAAGAAATCTTGGAAGACGAGGTGACAGGTTTAGAAGAGGAACTAAAAGCCATTAAAGCCCGTTTAACCGAACTCAAAGGACAAAAAAATTAAATATGAAAATAGCGGTAAGCTCAACCGGAGAAAAACTCACGGATAGCGTCAGCGAGGTATTTGCCAGATGCCCTTATTTTGTTATTGTTGAGATTGAGAAGTGGGAGATTAAAAAATTCGAAGCGGTAAAAAACCAAAGCGAGAATCAAATGGGCGGAGCGGGTATTTCAGCTGCTCAATTAATGGCAGAGAAAAACATTAATGCCGTGATTACAAAGAATGTGGGGCCGAGGGCTTCAGATGTATTAAAACAATTTAAGATAGGAATTTATTACGGGGACGGCACAATAGAAAAAGTCTTGCAGGAATTCATAGATGGAA
>CAYXST010000053.1:0-1980 GCA_964467815.1 uncultured Candidatus Saccharibacteria bacterium
GATAAAAAATAAAACAGCCCCGATTTTTCAATCGAGGCCGGTTTTCTCCCTTTCTGAAACCACAATTTCATTGTCATCCCGGCCTTGAGCCGAAATCCAGAAATACTGATTTCGGAAAGAGTGGCGAATGAGCATATTTATCCCATTCGCCTTACGGGATTATTCCGTCCTTTATTCATTAAGGAAAGCCGCATCCCGTTTGGCGGCTGAAATGTACTACTTTGTGGACCTTGCCTTTTTTCATCAAGGCGACACCCTTACTGCCACCCACTAAAGGTTGTTATCCGCTCCTTCGTCTCCATCGGAATGTTGACAAAGATAATCCAGCTCTGCTTCGAGCATGGAATCTATCTCCGTGATGGTATCTTTATATTCATCACGGCTGATTTCCTCCTTTGCCAACTTGCCATCAGCTAAGTTTTTGCTGATAGACGCGTTTTTGTAAATTTTCGTCTCAGTATTCATTTCTCCTCCTTCTTCTCCTCGCCATATTTCTATTCCCCTGGCGAGCGGGGATATTTTGAAAAAGAACCTACCTTATCGGCAAAGATTTGAAGAGGAAATTCTGACAAATGATTGTCCAACCTCCCCTCCAAATCTTTGCTTATTTTAGGGTTTTCATTTATCTACCTCACCCTACCCCTCTTCTAAACTATAAGAGGGAAAAACGGCTAAAATAGGAAGTACTGGCCACTTTCTTTTTCATACCCGTATAATACCACGCAAACCCTATGCTTGTCAATAGCGCGCCTTCCTTTTCATTACGGCGCTTCTTAGGCGCTAATTTTTGTGGTAGAATAGTAGAAATGACTAGCATACGAATTGCGATACGGATTTAATTCGAATAATTCGAATCAAATTCGCATATCAATTCGCATACACGCATGCAAATTGAACACAACAAAGTTATCTGGCAAAATTTAGCCAACCCGGGATATCAGGACCTGACTTTTATAGAAAAGGAACTCGGCGTCTCGCCTCTGGTCTTAAAAGACCTGCTGGCTTTTAATAAGCGCCCCAAGATTGAAGAATACGATAATTATTTATTGCTGGTTATCCACTTCCCGGTTTTTAATGAAGAAACCCGCCAAACCGCCCCGGCCGAGCTTGATTTTATCGTCACCCGCGACCGGGTTATTTCGGTCTATCAAAACCCTAACCCCGCGCTGGAGGAACTGCTGAAAGAAATACAAGGAGACCCCAGCCGCCACCCCGACTTTTTCAAAAGTTCCGGCTGGCTGTTATTCTGCATCCTGGACCAAATGATTGATTCCTGCCTCCCGATGCTGGACCATATCCACGAAAAAATTGAACACATTGAAGAACAGGTCTTTGAGGGCAAGGAAAAAGAAATGTTAAAGGAAATCGCCATTGTGAAACGCGACATCACCGACTTTCGCCGGACTATCAAGCCCCAGCGCTCGGTGCTGGAGTTGCTTGGCCGCAAGAACGCCCGCTTTTTCCAAGAGGACTTGGATATTATTTCGCAGGAAATAATCGGCTCGGAAATTCGCGTTTGGAACACTCTGGAAAATCACAAAGAAATGATTGAGTCCATTGAATCCACCAACAGCGGCTTGTTGTCTTTTCAGATTAACCAGGTAATGCACACTCTAACTTTCTTTTCCATTTTACTTTTCTCCCTCACCTTCATTGCCAGTTTTTTTAGCATGCGGGCCTTAGAAGGCGCCGGCGGTTTTGATATCTGGAAAATTATCGGCATTATGCTGATAACCGTGGCGCTAATCGTGATTATCTTTAAAAAGAAAAAGTGGTTGTGATTTAAAACAACCGATAACCAAGAAACAAGAAACAAACAAATCCCAATAATCAAAATCCAACAAGACGAACGGGTTTGAATATTGGAATTTGAAATTTGTTTGGTTATTGTATCTTGTATCTTGTTGATTAGAAATTATTTTATTATGCCAATTTATTTATATAACACCCTCACCCGCCAAAAAGAAATTTTTAAGCCTA
>CAYXST010000054.1:0-1979 GCA_964467815.1 uncultured Candidatus Saccharibacteria bacterium
ACTTTTTTATTTTCTTATTTGCGCCCGTGATATCAAAAGGTATTTTTAATTTCCAGGTAATTTTTTCCAGCAAATCAGAATCAACAGTGGGACGCCAAGGAACAGGCACCGTAGAAATTCCCACAAGCGAGCAACCGATATCAGTCAAAGTTTTGTAACGCTGCAAGGTTCTCCCATATTCATTTAAATCCCCTATGAATAAAATTTTCTTTATCGGCATCTATTTTTTATATCCTGCTACAATAATATTTTGAGTTAAAATATTTTCAGAGCTTCCCGTTTCAACCAAAAGATAAAATTGTAATCCTAATCTTAATAATTTCCACAAGACAACCCGGATAAATGATTTTATTCCGGAAATTACCGGCTTGGTCTCATGAAATTTTAAGCCTGAAAAATTATTCATAATCAATATCTGCCTAAGGCTGTTTTCTGCAAAACTGATTTCATGGGTAAAATCATGGTATCTGTAACGGCTGCCAAAAATACCCGCCCCATTGGGAGTTTGTATAATAAGCGCTCCTCCCTTTTTTAAAGCGCGGTTAGTCATATCTAAAATATCTATAATTTCGTTTTTATTAAAATGCTCAATAACATCGCGCATAAAAATTACGTCGTATGATTCAATTTTATCTTTCAAAAAAACAGTGAGGTCGGCTTGGCTTACTTTTTCTATCCCCAAACTCTTCGCATATTCAACTTGCTCAAGACTGGCGTCTATGCCACTTGAATTAACATACCCGATACTATGAAGCCAATATATTAAACCGCCATTACCGCACCCAACCTCAATAACAGAAGCCTGCTTATCTTTTGGAAGAAATTTATAAAAATATTTATTCCAAATAGTAAACTGCCTCTTTATATCCTTTATGGACAACCTCCCGTAAAGAGGAAGCGTATTACTCGTAACATACTTAGCATAAAATTTTTCTCTATAATCCATATTAATTTTTATTTAATTCTTTAATAATGCAATCGCAAGCGCGCGCCACTTCGTCAAAAGTAATCATTCCAATGCTTTTTTTAATACATTCTTCTTTTTTATAATCGCAATCTAAAAATTTACGGTATAAAATTTTGTGACCTTGGCCATACGGGAACCAGCTTCCCAAAACATTCCTTACGCTATAAATTCCCACAACCTGCGATCCGACCGCTGCCGCCATATGAACCGCGCCGGTATCATTTGAGACTAAAAAAGAACACCTTTTCAATAATTCAATAGTCTCTGACAATGTAAGTTGTCCGGCCAAAGGTAAAGCAAGCTCCCCAATGTTTTTTGCGATAGCTACCGCTTCTGCCGCTTCGCTTAACCCGCCAATTATTATTATTTTCGCATTATACCTTTTTTTTAAAAAAAGCGCTATTTTAAGAAATTTTTCGGTCGGCCATTTATTGGCTTCGCGCTTAGCGGCTGTATTTAATGCAATCAATAAATCGTTTTTGTTAAATTTGAAATCGTTTAATAATTTATTTATTTTTTCAACACTTTTCTCGAGAATATTAAAATCAAACTCCGATTTCTCGCAATAAATCCCATTAGTCGTTAAAATTTCAATCAAATTTTCAACTTCAGTTTTTTTAAATAAATAATCAACTTGGGTTTTTTTAAATAATTGAATTGTCCGAATTTTAAAGCCAAAAGCTGATTTTGCGCCGATGAATTTGGCAAAAATCATATTCCTTAAAAGCGTTCTAAAATTTGCCAAATCATCGGGAATTTGGATAAATAAATCATAATTATTACCGCGTAAATCTTTTATAAATTTCTTTTTTTTATCCAATGAATCAATATCGTCGGCGTAATAAATTTTCATTTTATCCAAATACCAAACCCCCGAAAGCAATTCTTTAGCTCCAAACGCGCCTTTTATGCCGGGTGAAGTCAATAATGTAATTTTCGCTTTTGGATAAAAACGGCGGATAGCGATAAAAGACGGAATAGCGCAAACAATATCGCCGATATTGCCGATTTT
>CAYXST010000055.1:0-1924 GCA_964467815.1 uncultured Candidatus Saccharibacteria bacterium
TAACAAAAAATCTATTGCCATTTTAAAAAAGTATGGTATCGCCGCTAATGCCTCTTTCATTATTGGCTCACCTCAAGAGACCAAAGAAGATATTTTAAAGACTTATAATTTTATCAAAGACAATCCTTTGAGTTTATTTGATACTTATGTTTTGACTCCTTACCCAGGGACCGGAGTCTGGCAATATGCCCAAGAGAGAAAATTAGTTTCTGACAATATGGATTGGGATGAACTAAATATCAATTTTGGCCGTTACTCCTCAAAAACGATTATTTTGTCAGAAGTTCTAAGCCGTCGAGAAATCGTCGCACTCTATCGGAAATTTCAGCGATTGCGATTATGGAAAAACGCTAAGAATGTTTGGTTTACTCCTCAATTATTCGATTTGTCTAAAATGATTTTTAAAATGATTCAAGAACAAATTTTTTTATTGAGAAGAATCTTTAGTTATGATAAAAAATAGTGATATTTTAGCATATGTATAAAAATCTCATTTTAATAACCACTGTGGCATTATTTACTATAATTAGCCAAATGTTTTTTAAAAAAGGCCTTAAGACAATTGGCGAAATTAAATTAACTGGCTTACATGGCCTTGGTATTATTAAATTATTACAAAATAAATTTATTGTTATAGGCATATTATTTGCTATTATTGGCGCCTTGTTTTGGCTAATGGTAATTTCTAAGCTTAATTTAACAGTTGCTTTTCCTGTGAATAGTGGTATATTTTTTATTTTATTATTTTTAATATCTTGGATTTTTCTTGGCGAATCAATTACTTTTATTAAAATAATAGGAATAGCTATTATTCTGTTAGGTATTTATTTAATTTTTTAGAATTAAAATTTATTATTATACGATGGATACAAAAGACGCTTTATTAATAATTCCAGCATACAATGAAAGTAAAGCGATTGGTAAGATTATTATTGAAATTAAAAATCAGTTACCTGGTTTAGACATTTTAGTTGTTGACGACGGTTCTTCTGATGAAACTAAAAAATATGCTCAACAAGCCGGGGCAATGGTTGTCTCTCTGCCTATAAATCTCGGCTACGGCGCCGCTTTGCAAACCGGTTATAAATACGCCCAAGTCAAAAAATATGATTATCTTTTACAAATGGACGCTGATGGCCAGCATGAGCCTAAATATCTAAAGGACTTGCTTGAGGCGATAAAAACAAAAAAAGCCGACATTATTATCGGCTCCCGTTTTCTTTCCAAGGTAAAATATCATCCTTCTTTAATTCGTCGGTTAGGAATGATTTTCTTCGCCAAACTGACTACTTCCATAATCAAACAAAAGATAACCGATCCGACCAGCGGATTTCAGGCGATGAACCGCCGGATATTGAATTTTTTTACCGATGATTTTTATCCCTCTGACTATCCTGATGCCGACGTGATAATTTATCTTCATCGGGCCGGTTTCCGAATTAAAGAAATGCCGGTGGTCATGTATCCGGCTTCCAATAAAAAATCCATCCATTCCGGCTTTAAGCCGCTTTATTATATTTTTAAAATGTTTTTGTCCATCCTGATGATTTTTTTGCGTAAAAGGCCTTATAAAAAAGGAGAATAAATTTATGACTCTTCATCAAGAAATTTTCGCTTTAGTGGCCAGCGTTTCGCTTCTCTTGATAATTTTGGGACTGGTCCGAAAAAGAAAAATCAAGGAGGAATATTCCTGGCTCTGGATATTAATTGGCATAACGATATTAACGCTGATTCTATGGTACGACTCGCTTTTGTTCATTACCTGCCTAATAGGAGCCGAAACGCCGCTGACAACCCTTTTTCTTTTCGGGTTCTTGTTTCTGATTCTGGTCAATATTCATTACTCCGTAAAAATTTCTAAGTTTACCGACCAGGTTAAAAAAATATCTCAAAAGATAGGATTACTTACTAAGGAGGTGGAAGA
>CAYXST010000056.1:0-1883 GCA_964467815.1 uncultured Candidatus Saccharibacteria bacterium
TAAATTAAATCATCATAGCAAAAAATTTTTAAAAGCCAACAAATTTAATGTTCAATGCCTCTTGTTCAATAGTGTTTATTTAAGAAATCTTGAGTCAATGCTCTTTCTTTGCCGGGCAGCTAAATCCCCACATTATCAATACTATAAAAAAATCATTCCCAAGGTAAGAAAATCTTTTAAAGAAAAATTATATGATAAAGAAAAAGAACTCTTTACATCTACCCATAACAATGAACATCTTAGACAGACAGAAAATTCATCAATTTTCTTGCCACTTTTTGCCAAAATACTTAGCAAGAATCAAGCCAAAAAATTAATCAAAAAGTATCTTTTAAATGAGAATAAATTTTGGTTGAAATATCCGGTGCCGACTATTTCAGCAAGTAATCTCTATTTTCAGCCAAATCGTTATTGGCGGGGCAGCACCTGGATTAATATTAATTGGTTTATTGTCAAAGGGCTGGATAATTATGGCTATAAAGATTTAGGCGGTCGACTTAAGGATAGAAGCATTAAACTAATAGAAAAGTCAGGATTCTGTGAATATTTTAGTCCGGTTACTGGCCAGGGATATTTTAATCCGGCTGTAGTTGTTAAAAGTCATCGCTCTAAAGATTTCACTTGGTCAGGGTTAGTTTTTGACATGTAAGATTAGAAGCGTCGTCTCAAAATGATAGAAAATAATCCGGATAAAATAAAAGAAGCTGAAATTGTTGTTGGTATTCCTTCTCTTAACGAAGCAGATAATATCGCTTTTATTACCGATAAAATTGACCAAGGATTGATTAAATATTTTAGCGGACAGAAAGCGGTTATCGTCAACAGCGACAATAATTCTCCCGATAATACCGGCAGAGTTTTTTTAAGGACTAAGACCAAAAATCCTAAAATATATATTTCCACTTCCGGCGGTCAGCGAGGCAAAGGGAATAACTTAAAAAACTTATTTTTAAAAATAAAGGATTTAGGCGCTAAAACAGCCATGACCGTTGACGCAGATATCAAAAGCATCAGCGCTCAATGGATAAAATGTTTTTTAGAGCCGATCAGCCGGGGCTATGATTTTATCGCGCCGGTTTATCGCCGCCATAAATACGATGGTTCAATCACTAACCATTTAACTTATCCTTTAATTTACGGACTTTTGGGATATGATTTCCGCCAGCCCATCGGCGGCGATATGAGTTTTTCTTCAAGAATGGTTGATTACTGGATTGAGCAGAAATGGCCGCCAGCGGCCAGTGGTTACGGGATTGATATTTTTATGACCAGCCAGGCGATTAAATCCGGCCTTAAATTAGGACAGGTTAATCTGGGCTCAAAATTCCATAAACCGAGCCTGCTAAAATTGGATAATATGTTTTTGGAAGTAGCAGAAACCTTTTTCAATTTTTTAGCTAATCATAGAAACTTATGGCCAAAAGAGATAAATTTGAAAAAACTGCCTTTGGTTTGTCGGGTCAACGGTAAGATTATTTATCAAAAACTGCCGCCGGTTGAATACAAGGAGATTGAGGAAACGGCTTTGGCTGATTTTCCCGATTGTTACCAAAATCTTAAAGATGAGCTGCCTTCGGAAATCAGCGGTCCTTTAAGAATGATGTTTCTCCAAAAAAAGTCCTTAAAAATAACGGCTGACTTTTGGTCAAAAGTAGTTTATCAGTTGTTTTATCTTTACCAAGTTAAACCCGAAAAAGATTTAATTATTAAACTACTACGCTCTCTTTATTTCGGCCGAATGGCTTCGGCTATTAAAGAGGAGCATCTCAAAAACCGAAAGGAATCAGAAAAATTAGTTCAAAAACAAGCTCAACTTTTTTTTAAAAATAGAAATTATTTATTAGGAATGGCTAAGAAAACTCAAGGGTCTTTAGCCCTTGAGA
>CAYXST010000057.1:0-1880 GCA_964467815.1 uncultured Candidatus Saccharibacteria bacterium
AGCGCCGCCCATTGATTTTGCCCTCAGCTGGCCCATGTATAGGTTTGACAATACTTTATACATAGGATATGATGAAAATGTATAGCTTTGTCCTAAACATGAGTTTAAAATTATTAACAATCAGCCAAGCAGCTGAAATATTGGGAGTCTCTATCCAAACTTTGCGCCGTTGGGATTATTCGGGCAAACTGCCTTCGGCCAGCCGAAAGGCGGCGGGTTACAGGCACTACTTAAAAAGCGACATTGAAAATTATATCAAGAATAATCAAAAGGATTTGTTCTTATTTAAAATGGCGCGGAATTGGCTTGCAGACGATTCGGGGTTTGAGCCGCCCTCAGATTTTTATTGCCCGGACGTTTCCGTATTTCAAGCAAGATTAACAAGGCTGGAAAACGAATTGGGCAAGATAGAAAGAATAAATAAGATATTTCCTTTGATTTCTGCTATTGCCGGGGAAATCGGCAATAACTCCTTTGACCATAATTTAGGCAATTGGCCGGATATTCTGGGGATATTTTTTGCTTGGGATCTAGACAAGGGAAAAATTGTTCTGGCTGATCGCGGGCAGGGCATCCTGGCTACTTTAAAAAAGGTTAAGCCGGAATTAAAAAATCATCAAGAAGCTTTGCGGACCGCTTTTACCGAAATGATTTCCGGACGTGCGCCCGAATACAGGGGGAATGGATTGAAATTTGTCAAAGACGTTGTCACGGCCAACGAAATAAGCTTATTCTTTCAGACAGGCAATGCTCAGCTTAAAATTAAGAAAGGCGATTTTAATATAAACATTCAGAAATCAGCCATTAATTTCCGCGGCTGCTTAGCTGTAATTAAGTTTTAATAAACTTATGACTATTTTTTTAAAAAAATTCGGCACCACTTTGAACGGCCGGCAGTTTGGCAAAGAATCCTTTGCTGCTTTCGAATCTTCTTTAAGGGATATAAAAGACGATGAGAAAATTATAGTGGATTTTGAAGGAGTTGTAACTTTTACGCCTTCTTGGGGCGATGAATTTTTGGGCCTTTTGTTCAACAGGTTCGGCGAGCGACTGTCATTGAAAAATACCGAGAATCCTTCGGTTCAGGCAACATTGAAATTGTTGGGAAAAATCTACGGGAAAGCTTTTAGATAAAATCGGAAGTAAGTCCAGTACAAGCCATTGACAGCCGGCTTAAAACCGGATAAGATGGAAAAATCCTCCTTTTGGAGGGTTTTAAAATGGAATCTGATAGTAAACGCCTTCCCGTCCTAGGCGGGAGGAAAATTCCTCTCTTGGGGGGCTTAATTATCCTGTTTTTCCTGAGTTTTTCCCCGGTATCCGCCCCTTCCCATCTCGCTGAGGCTGAGACTGGTTTTGTGGTTAGCCAGCCAGCTCTCTCAATAACAGAAACCCCAATAATCCAGGAAAACTCGTTTTTGACTAGCAGCAGCCATTATCTGCCTGAAGACAAGATCACTGTCTTGGAAACCATTTCAGTCATTGTCACTGCCTATTCCAGCACAATAGACCAAACTGATTTGGATCCTTTTGTAACCGCTGCTGGAACTATCGTTCGAGACGGAGTGGTAGCCACTAACATATTACCTTTTGGAACAAAAATTAAAATTCCAGAACTTTACGGAGACAAAGTTTTTGTGGTCGAAGACCGGATGCATTGGAGAAAGGGGTATCACATAGATATCTGGTTTCCGAGTCGTGATGAAGCATTACAATTTGGAATAAAAATAACTGACGCTTTAATTCTTTCAAATTAGTTTAATTCTCTTTAAATAGTTAAAAAATGGAGGTCCAATGTAAAACTTGCCGAAAAATATTCGAAGTTACTCCATTTTATTTTAAAAGAAGGAAATACTGTAGTCCGCAATGTTATTGGAAAT
>CAYXST010000058.1:0-1782 GCA_964467815.1 uncultured Candidatus Saccharibacteria bacterium
TATCTGCTTTTTCTATCCCTTTTTTTGCCTCAACCTTCAAATTTTTCAGATTAATACTTGCCATAATATACTTTATTTTAACTTAATTTCAAAGCAAAATCAACTCTTTTTATCCCCAATTAAAAGAGGAGTGCGCTTTATAGCCACCCCTCATTTTTTACAATTAAATTATTTCTTCATAAATAATCTGCAAGAAGAGCAAACAAAAATCCGATAAAAATAAAGCAAATACCGGCCATAACCGGATCAGTCTCTTCAACAGTAGAAGGATTTAGTTTAGCAATTGTGTATAAACTGGCGGGATATATTGAAATTAGCTCGAACTTATTTTGAAAAGCATTTTTGATTTCGTTGCCTGCGGGCAGCGAAGCTGCCCGCAGGCAGTCAGCCCCGTTTCTCCGCGCCTGCGGCGCGGCGAGGGAAAAAATATTCTAAAAATCAGCTAAAAAACGGAAAAAATAAATTAGTTCATTAAAAACTAAAAATTTTTATAAAAAACTTCTTAAACCCAGTAAGGAAATAGGAACTCAAAAATAAAATTCAAATTATTTATTACTTTGGTTTTCCAAAAGTGGCGAAGTATAAATCCGCTGGAGATATATCAGTCCAAGGAATTGGCGGACTAATGCCTTTGAAAAATGTTGTTCCTCTTGGATAACTTCCTTCTGGATAACTCCCCACATTATCTACCCATAAATTATAATAATCATCTTTCCCAACTGCGTAGGAAACTTTTATTACTAAATAATAAGTCTCATTAGGTATAACTTCAATATCAGGAAAGTCAAACTCATAAAATTGTGAACTGAAAGGACGAATTATGTTTTGATTAAGAGTTGCCGAAGTTAAATCAGAACCTGACAAATCTTTTCTAACAGAAACAGTCAATGGCCCCGGCTTACCACTTCCGAAATAAACGCCCAGCATTGCTTTAGTTAAAATAGGATAATTAGGTTTAAATGATTGAGCATATATACGAACCTCGTCTTCTAGCGGGTTGTCACCAAGATAATTTAAGCCAGTAAAACTATTCTTGCCCTTCTCAATATTAAATTGATCTAAATATCGCCAATATCCGTCCAAAAATAAAATTTTAAATTCTCCCAAATAATCGTCTTGAATTTGAGGCCATGGTTGAACCTGCGGTCCGGAGTATCTTGTTTGGGCAAAATTAAACGCTTCTTCCGCCGATACCCAGTCATTATTATTTCCTTCAATATCTCCAAAACCTTGAAGGGCTGCCAATATTCTTTGTGAAAATCCAGGAGCTATACCCATCTCGTTCGATCTGGCGGCGGTCATTATTATTCTATTTTCTTTTTTTAAAACTGGTATTGCGCCACCCGAATAACAAGCATCTATTATAATCGTTAAACCGCTATATTTTATCTCATCCAATTTCTCAGCTAATTTATTGAATTCTAAAAATTTATCATTTAGGTATATTCCATCGCTTGAGCCATGAGTCATGCTATGAAATAACACTATGTCGTTTGGGTCAGTATTATTTGCAAGCCAATCAAGGGCATTCATAACATTAGCGTAGGTAACGCCTTTCCCAGTAAAGTATTTTATATGATCTTCTTTCCAGCCATGCAGAATGAGTATATCTTTTAAAACCAAAGGAAGATAATTATATGCATCAATATCTTCAGCAGTTCCAAATGTAATAGCCCAATATTCCACCTCTGTAGTAATACAATTACCCATCACACAACTCGTTCCTGCTGAACAAGATATCGCTGGCCCCCACTCCAAACAAGTGTCATTGTCATAATTTCC
>CAYXST010000059.1:0-1720 GCA_964467815.1 uncultured Candidatus Saccharibacteria bacterium
AGTCAAGTCTATGAAACGAGAAGCCATTTTGTCTTTAGCATAATGGTAGTTCACTATGGGGGCGTGGAATTTTGATGCGTGCTCTTATCTATATAATTTAATGAATTTATCAAAAGTCAAAAAAGCATATTTTATCGGCCTGAAAGGAGTCGGCATGACTGCCTTGGCGCAGGTCTTGCAAGGCAGAGGCATAGAAGTTTTAGGTTCCGACACTCAAGAGAAATTTTTTACAGATGAGGTTTTAAGAAAATTAGGCATCAGAGTAATTGAAGGTTTTAATCCTAAAAATATTCCAACCGAGGCAGATTTGATTATTGCTTCGGCCGCTTATTTAGGCCAGGGGACAAATAATCCGGAAGTGGCCGAAGCGAAAAAACAGGGCCGGTCTGTTTTGACCTACGCCCAAATTTTAGGTCAGCTTTTTAAAGAAAAAAAGGGAATAGCCGTGGCCGGCACTCACGGCAAAAGCACCGTTACGGCCATGTTGGGTCTGATTTTAGAGAAGGCCGGTTTTGACCCGACGGTTATTGTCGGCAGCCAAGTTCTTCAGTGGCAAAGCAATGCCCGGGTTGGCCATTCAGAGTATTTGGTCGCCGAAGCCGACGAATACCGCAATAATTTTTTGGAATACTCGCCGCAGATTTTGATTTTAACCAGCTTGGAATACGACCATCCTGATTTTTTCAAAGATTTTCGGGCTTACCAAGAAACCTTTGAGCAGTTAGTTCAAAAAATTCCGCCAGCCGGTTTCATTATCGCCAATAGTTTGGATGAACAGGTCAGAGAAACGGTTAGGAAAGCTAAATGCCGGCTCGTTGAATACGGCCTGCCCGAAGAAAAAATCAAATTGAAAATTCCCGGTCGGCATAACCTTTTAAATGCGGCCGCGGCCATGAAAACAGCCCTGGGATTGGGAATTGATAAAGAAATAATTAAGAAGGTCCTAACTGATTTCCAAGGAATCAGCCGCCGTTTTGAAATTAAAAGTCAATGGCAAGGAACTTTGTTAATTGACGATTACGCTCATCACCCGACCGAGATTAAAGCAACCTTGGCCGCGGCCAAAGAATTTTATCCAGAGAAGAAAATTTGGGCTGTTTTCCAGCCGCATACTTTCAGCCGGACGAAAGCCCTTTTAAATGACTTTGCCGCCGCTTTTGGGCAAGCCGACCAGGTCATTGTTTTAGATATCTACGGTTCGGCTCGGGAAAAAGCCGGCCGGGTTAAAGCTCAAGATTTAGTTAACCGGATTAAAAAATATAAGGGCGCGCCTCTTAATCACGCTCTCAAAGAGTCGTCCTTTCGGACACATAGAGGGCGTGTCTCGAGATTCCACGCCCTCGCCTTTAGCGAGGACGTGGTCGAGAGGCACGCCCTTTGGCAGAAAGAACGTAATCCTCAATGGCAACCCTTTGGAACATCTCGAGGGCAACCCTTTAACGCCCCGAAGGAGAAAGTTAGATATATTCCAACCATTGAAGAGGTGGTTGAATATTTAAAGAAAAACGTTCAGTCCGGTCAAGTTATTTTAACTATGGGAGCGGGCGATGTTTGGCGAGTTCTTGAAGAAATAGCATCCTGAAGATGCCTTCTTTGGCGCCGCGCTTCGTGGGATAACAGCCGGTTCCTAAGACTTATCCACAACTTTTATTTTTAATTTAAGTCCGATTATGATAAGATATAATAAATTGGTTAGGTAAGTATCCCCACGAATAAATTC
>CAYXST010000060.1:0-1644 GCA_964467815.1 uncultured Candidatus Saccharibacteria bacterium
TAAAATATTCAACACTATTTGTCAGGCAACCCGCCAAAGGCAAAGCGAAATTAGGAAATTAGCCAAAGACCATGATTTGATCCTAGTAGTTGGTTCCAGAACTAGCGCTAATACTAATCGGCTTTATGAAATTGGCTTAAAAATTAATCCCGAGACTCATCTAATCAGCACGAGCCGAGAAATTAAAAAGGATTGGTTTAAGAATAAAAAGAGCGTTGGCTTGACTGCCGGGGCTTCTACTCCGGATTGGCTAATCAATCAAGTCGTTCAAAAAGTGGAAGAAATCAGAGACTGAGAAATATATTTTATTGACTTTTTAAAAAAATATCGTATAAATATTTTAGATCTTTAAATGGTTTTTTAAAAAACAAAGGAGGACAATTATGAGAACTAAAGGATACCCGAAGGGCCGACTTAATGCCAAGGAAAAGAATTTCTTTGCTAG
The DNA here is from genome assembly GCA_964467815.1 of uncultured Candidatus Saccharibacteria bacterium. Classification (GTDB taxonomy): domain Bacteria; phylum Patescibacteriota; class Minisyncoccia; order Portnoybacterales; family UBA2143; genus CAYXST01. The sequence continues at coordinate 446 of CAYXST010000060.1, forward strand.
AAGAAGGGCCAGTATTGAAGAACGGCGACGGAAGCGGAAAGAAAAAGAAGATAATTCAGGTTTAGGAGAAAACTCAAAAAAAGCAGAATCTGTCGAAGCGGCCTAGTCGCAAGGAACTGGCAAGGGCTTTGTATTTCAAAGCCCTTTTTTGTTGCTTAATTTAGACATTTTGATAGAATAATAAATATGAGGCAAGCTGATTTTGAAGAATTAGTTCAAAAAGCGATTTTGGAATTGCCTGAACATATTCGCCAGAAGATGGATAATCTGGAAATCGTTATTGAAGAAAAAGCTTCGGCTGAACAATTAGCTAAGGTTGGTTTACGGTCAAGTGATTCTCTCTTAGGCCTTTATCAGGGTGTTCCCCAAACGGCTTGGGGCCGGGGCTTTGGCAATATTTTGCCAGACAAAATTAGTATTTTCCAGCGGCCGATTGAGAAATACGCTGAATCGGATAAAGAGATAGTTGACTTGGTTAAAAACACTGTCTGGCACGAAATCGCCCATCATTTTGGTTTTAGCGAAAAAGGAGTGAGAAACCTGGAAGCTCAAAGAACGGCTCGGCAAAGCCGCCATAAAAAAGATGAAGAATTACGCTAAAATTGGCGGCAGAAAAGGAAAACCGGCTTATCGAACGCCGTCCAGTTTTCGGGCGTGTAAATACAGACAGCTGGCCAAGATAAAATCAAAGAAAAATAGATGTTAATCAGAGTTAAAGTTTTTCCCAATTCCAAAAAACAATTGGTTGAGAAAAAGGAAGGCAATTTTGAAGTTTGGGTTAAAGAAAGACCAATCAAGGGCCAGGCTAACCGAGCGGTTATTGACGCTTTGGCCGAATATTTTGGATGTCCGCGAGAGAATGTTAAATTAATTGGGGGATTTAGAGAGAGGAATAAGGCTTTTGAAATTAAGGCGATCCAGAGAATAAGATGATTTTAATTATTGATTTATCTAAAAAAGAACCTTGTTTGATTTTAAAACAAGACCAGAAAAAAATAGCCAGCCATCAATGGCCCGGCCTTTATCAATTAAGCGAAACGATTTTGCCTCAAATTGATCAGTTTTTAAAAAAGAACAAAGTTAAATTAGCTGATATTAAAGAAATTAAAGTCGTTCCTAGCCAAGAATCAATAGTCAGCACCCGCATCGCTCAAGCGGTCGCTTTAGGATTGAAGATTGACTATTCTTTGTGAACTACC
>CAYXST010000061.1:0-1609 GCA_964467815.1 uncultured Candidatus Saccharibacteria bacterium
TGAACCAATTCGTTTAAAAACCACCCTTTCTTTTACTGTTCAAAACAACCAAAGTTCATATAGGGAATGGACAATTGACGTTCATGAACAGGCATCTAATTTAATATCGACCGACATCTTTCCTAAAAAAATTAGAGATGTTAAAGTTAATAGTATCTTTGTATTTACAGATATTAAAAATGGGAAAAATAACAATTCTATTACTGATTGTATTGATTACTTTGCTCGGGCTGGTCCTACACTAAAAACTTAGGTATAGTATATTGATCTTCCCCCGCCGTGGGCAAATAAGAGTCCTAGAAAGGCAAGCTTTGCTAAATCCCGCGAGGCAGTAATTTGAGAGATTTTAAACAATTTCTGCACTTGACGGTTGGTGATGGTTATCCCAGGATTTTCCATGAGGGCCAAGATTTCTTTTTGCCTCTCATTCAACTTGAATGTTGGAGCAGGTATTTCCATTCTCGTTTTTTCTTTGGCGATATCTTCCAACGTCTTTTTAAACTGTATTGCTACTCCTCTGACAAAGTACTCAAGCCAGGCAGTTTGATTGCCTGCCTGTGCTGCCTGTTTGAGGATCTGTTGGTAATCAGTTAGGTTTCGCCTGAAATATTCCTCCAAAACCAAAAACCCGCGGCAGTCAAACCCCTCTTTATAAAGAAACAGATAGGTAAGCAAACGCGCCAGCCTGTCATTGCCGTCGGTAAAGGGAGACAGAGCAAGAATTTGAAACTGAATGAGACCGGCTTGAATTACCGGATGTTCGTGGCTGCTTTGAAAATACGAAAGGCATTTCTGCAATGACTCCTGATTAACGCGGAGCCTTCCCGGGCTCGCCCTGAACTTGCCGAACGGGCAGATGAGCTGATGGAGAATGAGAACAGTTTGTAAAAAAACTGGTTTTTGTGAGGCGAGCCAGTCTTGATAAATATAATCAAAAGCCTTTTTATAGGCTACTACCTCCTGCTGTGGGGGGGTCAGTCGCTTTTTTGGGGTCTCTGCCAAAAGATTTACTATCTCTTTTTTGCCCATGGGCATATCAGAAAGAGTTAGTGACCAGAAAATTCTTTCTACCAGTGCTTGCCAGCGAAAACGCAACTCATCTCTCGGGGTAAGCATAACTAAAAGAATATCGCGCCGAAGCGCATCTATCTTTTGCAGAGATTCTTGCAATTGGGCTGACAGGACGTAGGGAATAGTCATCACAATAAAAACTTATCAAAATCTTATCGTATTGTCAAGAGGAAAAAAAAGATAAATAAGATAAAAATAAAGCTAAATGAGTAAATTTTGATATGAATAAGATAAGAATATTTTTATCCAAAATACTACTTGACAATCGCATAAAAATTGTGATTTAATTAAGATAAGTTTATGCTAAATCTTCTCAAGGTATTTGTTTACAAGTGGTTGAAAACAACGATTATATCGTTGTGTTTTGGGTTGCTTTTACTTATTTTCAATAGACAGGTCTTTGCCGCCACCGGAATTAACAAACAAATCAGCTTTCAGGGAAAAGTTGTCAACACAAATGGCACGAATGTCGCGACCGGTAATTATGATTTTGAGTTTAAGATTTACACGGTTTCCTCCGGCGGTACGGCCATCTGGA
>CAYXST010000062.1:0-1573 GCA_964467815.1 uncultured Candidatus Saccharibacteria bacterium
GGTCACATTCCCCAGAAAGAGCTTTATAAATATTATTCTCAAGGTTCAGTTTTTGTGCTGAATTCCATTGAAGATGGTTTTGGAATGGTAATTATTCAAGCAATGGCTTGTGCTTTGCCGGTCATTGCCACCACTAATACCGGCGGTGAAGATATTATCCGCGATGGCATTGATGGATTTATTATTCCCATTAGGAACAATAATAGTCTAAAAGAAAAATTGCTTTATTTTTATCAGAATCCGGCAATTTGCCAGCAGATGGGACAATCCGCTAAAAAAAGAGTAAGTTCGGGTTTTACTTGGGATGGTTATGGTAATAAAATTATTAAGGCTTATGAACACGCTTTGGCAGAAGATAAAAAATTTTGATTATTTTGAGCTCGGAAATTCATTTTTTTTGTATTACCTTTTACTTTTTGGCGGTCTGCCCTTGGCGATTTTTCTACATTTACCCTCAAAATACATTGAATATTTTATTGGTCAAAATATCTCAGTAATTGACATTTGGATTTTGTTTTACCTCCTTTTGGCTATCCTGTTTTTTATTTTAGGATACCGCCTTAATTTTTTTTCATGGTTAAGTTCCAAAAAGAGTTTAATTAATATTTTCAAAAAAAAATGGAATCCCCAAAATATTCCTTGGGTTTTTGGAATTGTTTTTATCTCGGGTCTTTTAATTAAAGCCTTGAGAATTTTTGGCGACGGCTATTTTCATCTGCGCAAAAGTATGGCTTTTGTTAACAGTTCTTTTTACAGCTTAATCGGCTTGCTTGACTGGCTTGCCCCGACCGCCCTGGCAATCGCTTTTGCTTATTATTTTTATCTTCTTAAAACTAATAAATCGTATAAAACTTGGCAGATAGTAGCTTGGTTGACTTTTGGTCTTGAGTTTTTTTACGGTTTTTTCTCGGGAAGCAAATTTTATACTATTATCCCTATAATTATTTATTTAATTATCAGGCATTATGTTTACGAAAGAAGTTTTAAAAGAGTTTTGATTGCCGGGCTTTTAATATTTTTTGTGCTAATTCCCTTTCTTAATTTTTATAATAACCCTTTAATTTTTTTTCACTCCTATGTTAAAGATAGCAATATTACTTTTAAAAGCATTGAACAATATAGCCTTGATAGTTCTTTTAGTCGCCTTAATCAATCCAAAAGCATTTTTAATGTTTTTGGAAAAACCGATAAATTTTTATACGGCAGAAGCTTATTGAATTTTTTTATTTCTTTGGGACCGCCGCGATTTATTTGGAAAGATAAACCGGTTATTAATGCTAGCGGAAATGAATTCGGAAGAGCTTATGGAATAATAAATCCCGATAATTTTCAGACCAGTGTTGGTTCGACAATAATCGGTGATTTGTATATGAACTTTGGTCTTTGGGGAATTATCCTCGGAATGTTGATAATTGGCGCTCTTTATAGATTAATTTTTGATTTGTTTATTAGAAAATCAGATAGTTCTTTATCCGGAGTAATTATTTACAGCATCTTTTGGATTCAGATTATTAAGGGAACCGAGGACTGGATCGCTCCGGTTTGGGCGGGATTGGTGAAATTATTTATAATT
>CAYXST010000063.1:0-1503 GCA_964467815.1 uncultured Candidatus Saccharibacteria bacterium
GAAAGAGAAACTATTGAGTTTTTGCTGAGAGAAATAGTTAAGAATAAATAATTTAATTAAGAATATGTCAAAAACAATTGAAGTAATAAGTGCTAATTTTCAAAAAGAAGTTTTGGAATCGGAAATCCCCGTTTTAGTAGACTTCTGGGCTCCTTGGTGTCAACCGTGCCTAATGATGGCTCCAGTCCTGGAAGAACTTTCGGAAGAGCTTGAGGGAAAATTGAAGATCGGCAAATTGAATACGGAAATTCCGGAAAACCAAGATTTAGCCATAAAATATCAAATCCAGAGCATTCCCAATATGAAGCTTTTTAAGAATGGTCAGGTCGTTAAGGAATTTATTGGCCTAAGGCCTAAGGAAATGCTTGAGCAGGAATTAAAATTTATACTCTAAATTACGATTTAATAAGTTAAACAAAAAATGATTAAAAAATTTAATCCAATTTGGTTTGCTCTTATTCTCGGTTTTGGAGGAATAGCCGTTGCTTCGGTTTTAATCGCCAAGCTTTTCGACGTTCTCTGGCTGAATCCCCTTTCTTTTTTTCTGGTCTATTTTAATTTAGTCTTGTTTTTATTTTTGTTTTTAAGCTGGGCTTTAAAAGCGGTTTTTTATTCAAATATCTTAGCCGAAGAGCTGAAAAATCCGGCCATGGCCGGGGTTCACTCCTTAATGCCGGCAGCGACGATAATGATTTCTATTAATTTCTCGAAAATAGGCCAAGCTCTTTCGCTTTGGCAGTATCAGAACGTTTCTATTCTTTTTTGGGCCGCCGGCGCCATTTTTGAATTCATTTTATTAACCTTGATTATTTATTCCTTTGTTGCCAATGGAAAAATAAATCTTAGCTTTATTAACGGCGGATGGCTGATTCCGCCGGTAGCCGCTTTGCTGACGCCCGTTGCCGGAGTAAAAATAACCGAATTTATTTCCAGTATTTCAGTAGCCGTCAGCATTCTCTGGATTAACTATTTTTTCTTTGGTTTTGGCGCATTTGTTTTTCTTTTAATAGCTGTATTTTTATTTGGTAAAATTATCTTTTTTGAAAGATTAGATTCTAAGGTTTTTCCTTCTTTTTGGATTATCTTGGTCCCTTTCTCTCTAATGGCTTTGTCTCTTTCTCTTTTTGCTAACCAAACCGGCCGTTATTTCCCCGAATTCAAAAACGCCTTCTTAGGATTATCTTTTTTAGCCAATCCGATGCTGATTGGAATCGGGCTATGGCTGCTTGTTCTTCTTATTTTCCTAACCTATTACTATCTAAGCAAAGGAGAGCTTCCTTACGGGACAGGCTGGTGGGCTTTCGTCTTTCCAACTGCTTCTGTTTCAATAGCTGCTTTAAACCAGGCAGATTTAACCGGCCAGATGTTTTTTGCTTACTGCGGCTTAGCTGTTTACCTGCTCTTAATCGCAATTACTTCAACTGTTTTATTGAAAACAATTGAAAGTTTTTTAATAGAGATTGGCAAGAATTCCGCCTCGTCTTCAGCGTGGCGGATGAATTG